>CAYSJG010000015.1:0-8379 GCA_964431295.1 uncultured Sangeribacter sp.
AGGATGCGGCCGCAGAAGTCGGCGTCAGAGCGCAGCGAATAGGTGTATTTGCGGGCTTTGGTGTTCTGAAGCATATATGCGCCGGCCTTGTCGTCGGCGTTGACAAGAGCAAAGGCATCGGCCGGAAGCATGTCGAAGAATGACTTTTTGGCATTCATGTAATTCTCCACCGTCTTATGATAATCGAGATGGTCACGGGTGAGATTGGAGAATATTCCTCCGGCATATTTGAGGCCGGCGATGCGGTGCTGGTCGGCGGCGTGGGAAGACACCTCCATAAAGGCGTAGTCGCAGCCGGCTTCCACCATCTCGGCGAGCAGCCGGTTGAGCGACAGCGGGTCCGGAGTGGTATGTGTGGACTCTACGCGGCGTGTGTCTATGTAATTGCACACAGTGGAGAGCAGGCCGGCCCGGTATCCCTCCATGCGTGCCATCTCATAGAGGAGGGTAGCGGTGGTCGTCTTGCCGTTGGTGCCGGTGACGCCTACGAGCTTGAGCTTGTGGGAGGGATTGCCGTACCATTCGGACGCTATCAGGCCGAGGGCGATGGCTGAGTTGGCCACACGTACATAAGTGATGCCGCTGGCCAGCGAGGAGGGAAGCTCTTCGCAGATTACGGCGGCCACGTTGGCTGTGGCCACCATGGGTATATATTTGTGTCCGTCGGTGGTGACGCCGCGCACGGCCACAAAGAGTCCTCCCTTCTCTACTTTGCGGGAGTCGCTTTCCAAAGAGGTGATGTTGCGGTCTGTATCGCCGATCACTTCCAGGGGCTTTATGACGTCAATGAGACGTTGAAGTTTGATAGTCATATATGCTGATGTTATATAGTTGTAATTATTTATATGTCATTGATGAAGTGTCAGTATGATGGTGGCTCCGCGGCGTATGGCGGTGTGGGGTGCGATGCTCTGTGCCACTACCCTTCCCGCTCCGCGCAGTTTGACGTTGAGGCCGTGGGATTCGAGTATGCGTATCGCGGAGCGCACGTCATATCCGCTGAGGTCGGGGACAGCGCCGAGACCCGCGGCTTCCGGGCGTGAGGTCTGTATGACCGCAGCCTTCTCCGCACCGGCGGAGCGGGCGATAGTGCCGGCGTCCTGCCTGTCGGATGCAGAGATGACGGGGATGCTTTGGGCGCGCGTGTCGTGGAAGTCGGACACGTTGTCGAGCATCCCGCGGGCATACATCTTCAGGGCCATGTTTTTCACCACTTGTCCGGATGTCCGGTTGGCGCTTGTGCCGCTAGGCGCGAGTATCAGTGCCATGCAGGAATATTTGGGAGCCTCGTATGGGAAAAATCCCGCAAAGGCGTATCTGCGTCGCGAGTGGTCGTAGCCGGTCCCTTTCCCTTTCTCGAATACGGGATAGGCCGTGCCTGTCTTGCCGGCAATTGTCACACGGTCATCGCGCACTGCGCGGGCGGTGCCGTGTTCGCCCCATACCGGCTCTTTGAGGCAGATGCGCATCTTCTCGGCGGTGGCCTCAGAGCATATACGGCGGCGCGTCACGGGGAGCACGGAGTCGATGCCGTTGCCTATGATGCGCCGCATGATATGAGGTGTCACAAATTCACCTCCATTGGCGATGGCGTTGTAATAGGCAAGCGTATAGAGCGGCGGGATGGTGGTATTATAGCCGTAAGCCTGGCGTGCAAGGTCCAGATGGCGCGCTGTCATGGTGATGTTGTTGCCGCGGGAGTCCTTATCCTCAAGGCGCCGCATGTGAGGTGTGTCCTCGCCGGCGATGCCTGAATGCATCGGAGTGAAGAAGCCTATCGACTTCAGACGGTCGTAGAATTTCTCCGGTTGAGCGGAGTAGCCGCGGAATATGACGCGGGAGATACCGGTGTTGGACGACATCTCGATGACCTGCTTCATTGTCTTGTAGGAGGGGGCGTGAGGATCGCTTGTGCGCTGGAAAGGGGAGCAGTCCACACCGTCTGTCACTCTCTGCACAAGATTGTCCTCGAAGGCGATCATCAGCGATATGGGCTTCATGACCGAGCCCGGCTCGAAGCCGCGCACTGCTCTGTTGAGCGCCTCGCCGTATTCTCCGTCTATATTCTCGATGTTGGCAATCGCCTTTATCTCACCTGTGGCTACCTCTATAAGCAGGGCTGTGCCCCACTGCGCCTTGGCCTCTTTGCATACCTGCAGCAGCTGCTCTTCGAGCATATCCTGCAGGTCTATGTCTATTGTGGTCTGCACGTCATAGCCACGCTGCATGGGAGTGGTCACCCAGTTGCCCATCCCTCTGGTCAGTGTGACCTTCTTGGCGTAGCCCTCTTTGCCGTAGAGCAGGCTGTCAAGGTCGCTCTCAAGGCCCGAATAGCCGTGGATCTCACCTTTCTCGTTCTCGTTGACACGGCCGATTGAGCGGTAGGCCATACGGCCGTAGGGGTAGATGCGCACATTGCGCTCCTCCTTATAGAGTGGATTGCGAAAGCCGCGGCCGCTAAATGTCTTTAGATAAGGAAACTGACGTACCTTCTCGAAGTCGGCAAGCGTCCCCTTCTTCACCAGGCGCAGGGCACGGTGACGCTTCTTGTCCGGCTTGTTGAATTCCTCATGCAGACGTGTCTTCCAGGAATATTTCTGAATAGTTTCGGCCGGCTGTGATGCGAGATTCGGAATGCGAGGATAGTAATAATCAAGGGAGTCTGCGAGCGAGTCAATCGACTTCCAGGGTACCTTCTTCTTCAGAATCTTGTTGTGGCGCAGGTCTATTTTTATATCGTATACCTTAAGATTGCAGGCGAGGATGTTGCCGTTGTCAGCGAGAATATTGCCGCGTTCGGGCTTGATGGTGTCTATGCGGGAGAAGTCGTTGCGGGCGCGCTCATTCCACGCCGAAGCCTCCACTACTGTGGTATTGAAAAGCTTGGCTATGATTATCGCTCCGAAGAGGACAAATGCGACCGTCACCAGGCCGTATCTGAACACTACCTGTGCCTTGTTGTTTCTCTTCTTTTCGGGCCGCTTGGCCGGCCTGCGGCTTCTGTTGCCGCCGGTCCTCTTTCCGCTGTTGTCTGTCTGAGCCATATCCCCCTTTTTTATATAGTTTGTTTGCTCCTCTTATGTTTTAATTACCGCTTTTGATCACTTTTTCGCCGTTCTGCGGGCTCTCTTTTTTGCTGCTCCTTTGGCCGTCGGACAGAGTCGTGTCAGCCTCTTGCTGACGGCTGGCGCTGCTGTCCTGAGGCACTGCCGGGGCTGCGACCTCCTGCACGGTGGCTTTGCCTCCGGCATAGCCGGCCTGGCTCTCTCCTATCCCTTCCACTTCGTAGGGCGGCTGTTCCTGAAAGGCGAGACCCAAACCGCGCTCGTTGACAAGTCGCTTCATCTCCATCTCGCGGATGAGCGACATGTAGGCGGCCTTCTCTTTGAGCTTGGCCGACTCGGCTTGTTTCAGCTCCCGCGTGAGCGACTTGATCTCCTGCATCTTGGTCTTGGTCTTGTAGCGCAGTCCTATGAGGGATATGACTGCCACGAGCATGGCCACGATGAGCCAGGCGTTATGGCGGAAAAACTCGATTGAAATCGAGCGGCCGTAGCGCAGGTCATTGAGCCATGTGGTGCGGTGGCGTTCTATATTTTTATCTCCTTTCGGAGGGTTGCTTTTTGCTTCTGACATATTATTTTGCTTCTGACATATTATATAGATGCGTTTATCATCTTTAGTCTATCTGCTGTAGTCTTATTCTTTGCTCTCATTTTTCAGTAGCATCGCCCGATGATTGGTTCGGGGATACAAGCTCTGCGACACGCAGTTTTGCGCTCCGCGACCGCGGATTGCGCTCCACCTCTTCGTCATCCGGCACTATCGGCTGACGTGTGATCACACGCCATGGTGAAAGCCTCCGGCCATAGAAGTCCTTCTCTTCGCGGCCCTCTATATTGCCTGTGCGCATGAAATTCTTCACCATCCTGTCCTCGATCGAATGATAGGTGAGGACCGCCAGACGTCCCCCTGGGCGCAGCGTCGATGTGGTGGAGAGGAGAAATTTCTCCAGCGCCTCCATCTCTCCGTTGACTGCTATGCGGAAGGCCTGAAACACTTGCGCGAGATCCTTCTTGAGGCTTCGGGGGTTGAGTGTCTTCTCCACGGCGCGCATGAGTTCACCGGTTGTGGTGATTTCTCCGCGGCTGCGTGATTTGATTATTGCCTCGGCTATTCTGCCGGCACCTCTGAGGTCCGTGTAAGTCTGAAGTATGCTCTTCAGCTTCTCGGGATCTGACTCGTTGACAATCTCTTTGGCAGAGCGGGCGGCTTTGCGGTTCATGCGCATGTCGAGTGGCGCATCGGTCCGGAATGAGAAGCCTCGCTCAGAATCATCGAAGTGGTGGAATGAGACACCAAGGTCGGCAAGTATGCCGTCAAAATGCTCTATGCCGTAGTAGCGCATGAAATTGCGCATGTATCTGAAGTTGGAGAGTACGAATGTAAATCTCGGGTCATCCGGCACATTGGCTTTGGCGTCCGAGTCCTGATCAAAGCCGAGCAGGCGTCCCTCCCGGCCAAGCGCGGTGAGTATGGCGCGCGAGTGGCCGCCGCCGCCGAATGTGGCGTCTGCATAGATGCCGTCGGGGCGTATCTCAAGGGCCTCGATGCTTTGTCGGAGCAGGGCCGGTATATGATATGTGGTGGATGAGCCTTCTGTTGCCATCTGTCGTGGGTGTTAAGTATTTGAAGTATAAGGTGGTATGATTGCTATGAGTCGTCGGTAAGACTGTAAAGGGCAGCCGTGGATGATTTTTTGCACTATTATCCACCTTACAAATTGTAAAATTAGTAAAAAAGGCGCAACAATTTACGATTGTAAATTTACATTTCCATATTTTTTTACAAATTTTTTATTTAGTTGATTTTGCTATTCTCTATTTACGTGCCGCGAGAACGCTCTATATCCCCGTGTGATGGGTGGATAATGCCGAATTTTCAATTCTCACGGCCTTAAGTGGCCTTGAGATGCTTTTTAATTTGCATTCTCTCAGGATTATAAATGCTTTTTATTTATCACTGATATTCTATGTCAAATATTTTTACTATATTTGCTTCTGATATGAGGCTCAGGACTCGTATCAGAGCTGATGAGGCAATCGTTTTGCCTCGGTCGATTAATGCTCTGTAATTCAAATGATTGTCGTTAAATGATTGATTTTCAAACTGATGGCGTAGAGATGCCTCTGCTTGACGAGGCGAGGATATGCAGGTGGATACATGCTGTGGCCGGTACATACAATCGTGTGGACGGTGATATCTGTTACAGATTTTGCGGTGATAAGGAGATTCTCGACTGCAATATCCGTTTTCTCGGACATGACTACTATACGGATGTCATCACGTTTGATTATACCTCCGGGCATAAAATCAGCGGCGACATACTCATCTCTCTCGACACAGTCCGCTCTAATGCCGAAGGACTCGGCCTCCCCTATGAGCGTGAGCTTCTACGTGTGATCATCCATGGAGTGTTGCATCTCTGCGGCATCAATGACAAAGGTCCCGGAGAAAGGGAGATCATGGAGCAGGCAGAGAATGATGCCCTCGATCTTTATGACGCGCTCGAGCGATGATGGATTGCGGAGAGTCGGATCTTGATGATTGTCGGTCTCCGCTGTTACAGAATTTGTATATGTCTATGCAGTTTGAATATGATGTGATTGTAGTCGGAGGCGGCCATGCAGGTTGTGAGGCCGCTGCCGCCGCCGCTCACATGGGTAAGCGCACTCTTCTTGTCACATCCGACCTCAATCGGGTGGCGCAGATGTCGTGCAATCCCGCTATCGGTGGTATCGCCAAAGGACAGATAGTGCGCGAGATAGATGCGTTGGGCGGCCTTATGGGAATCGTGGCTGACAGGACTGCAATACAATTCAGGATGCTCAATCGCTCCAAGGGGCCGGCTGTGTGGTCGCCCCGTGTGCAGAGCGATAGGGAAAAATTTATCTCCACATGGAGGTCCATGCTGGAGGGTATAGAGGGTCTTGATCTTTATCAGGACTTGGTGACATCGCTTATTCTGAGTGATGATAATAAAGAGGTAAGAGGGGTCAGGACTGCCATCGGTGTGGAATTTGCTGCTCCTAAAGTCATACTCACGGCAGGGACTTTTCTCAACGGACTGATGCATTTCGGTCCGGTGAAGGTGGAGGGAGGACGTATCGCCGAGGCGCCAAGCCATGGTATTACAGAGCAACTCCGGGCCATCGGTTTCGAGACCGGTCGAATGAAGACGGGTACTCCGGCAAGGCTTGATGGCCGTACTATTGACTTTGACCTCTGCGAAGAGCAGTGGGGAGATACGGAGGAGTATTATAAATTCTCGTTTCTTCCGGAGGTGAAGCGCGAGCTTCCTTCGCGTCCCTGTCAGATAGTGCATACATCGGAGGAGGTGCATGAGGTGCTGAGGTCGCATCTTGACGAGTCGCCTCTTTTTAATGGTCAGATACAAAGTATCGGGCCGAGATATTGCCCTTCCATAGAAACAAAAATCACGACCTTCGCCGACAAGGAGAGTCATCAGCTCTTTCTCGAGCCGGAGGGTGTGGCCACTTATGAATATTATGTCAACGGATTTTCAAGCTCGCTCCCTTGGGAGGTGCAGCTTGAGGCTCTCCGTAAGATACCGGCGCTGCGTAATGTGCACATGCTGCGTCCCGGCTACGCGATAGAATACGATTATTTCCCACCCACGCAGCTCACTCACGATCTTCAGACCAAGCTTGTGAAAGGGCTCTATTTTGCCGGACAGGTCAATGGCACCACAGGCTATGAAGAGGCGGCCGCCCAGGGACTCATGGCGGGCATCAACGCGGTGTTGAGTCTGCGCTGTGAGCAGCCGTTGGTGCTTGGACGCGACAAGGCATATATAGGCGTGCTGATTGATGACCTGGTGACTAAGGGTGTCGACGAGCCTTATCGTATGTTTACTTCGCGTGCCGAATACAGGATACTTCTGCGTCAGGATGACGCCGACATGCGTCTCACGGAGATCGGTCACAGCATAGGACTCGCTGATAATCGCCGATATGAAATCATGCTTCGCAAGCGCCGGGAGAGGGACGCTCTGATGGCCTTTATGTGCGAAGAGCGTGTAGGACCATCGGCGGATGTCAATGCATGGCTTGCATCGCTCGGAAGTCGTCCGCTCGAGAGAGGAGCCTCGCTTGCCGAATTGCTGAAGCGTCCTCAGGTATCGCTGCGCGACATGGCCGCGCATATAAAAAAGCTGCGCGCCCGCCTCGATCTCCTCAGTGAGGGTAGGGATGAGACACCGGCTGTCGAGGTGGCCGAGGCCGCCGAGATAATGATAAAATATGAGGGATATGTGGTGCGCGAGCGTCAGCTTGCCGAGAAGGCCCGCCGTCTTGAAGATGTCAGACTGCCGGATAAATTCGACTACTCGTCGCTGATATCGCTCTCCACAGAGGCAAGGCAGAAGCTTGAGGCTATCCGGCCGCAGACCATAGGGGCGGCGTCGCGAATACCGGGAGTGTCACCGGCCGACATCAGCATCCTCCTGATGCTCCTCTCACGCTGATAATGAAAGCGTAAAAGATGAATTGTTTCACGTGGAACATTCAAAATCTCTCGATTTCATCGCACTTATCTCCGATTCTATCGATAGTTTTAATCATAAATCAATTTATATATCAAGCTAAGTTATGACACTTGAAGAACTCAAACTGACCATCCGCGATGTGCCTGATTTCCCATCGAAGGGTATCATGTTTCGCGACCTGACTACTCTGATTAAGAATGGAGATGCTCTCCAGCTTATGAGCAGAGAAATCGCCGACCTCTATCGGGACAAGGGCGTCACGAAGGTCGTGGGTATAGAAAGCCGCGGTTTCATCGGTGGTAGCATCCTCGCCTACGAGCTCGGATGCGGATTCGTGCCCGCAAGAAAACCCGGTAAGCTTCCCGCCGTCACCATCAAGAAGGCCTACGCCAAGGAGTATGGGGTCGATACTATCGAGCTCCACCGCGATTCCATCGACTCAGATGATGTCGTGGTGCTCCATGATGACCTCCTCGCTACAGGTGGTACCATGAATGCTTGCTATGAGCTCGTGAAGTCGATGAATCCGAAGAAAATCTACATCAACTTCATCGTAGAGCTCACAGATCTCCACGGACGTGATAACCTGCCCCACGATTGCGAAATCACTTCCCTCCTCAAATATTGATCGAGTAGTTGGACCCTGATACTGAAAACCCCGCTCTCAAGGGCTCAGATAGATCCTTATATCCGTCGCCCGATGCCGCCGAAGATTCCCGTATCCTCGCCGGCATCGGGCGTGTCATTGATGAGCAGGGCGGATTCGGCATAGAGATAGAGCCGGACCGCACGCCGGAGGATATCAGATATAA
>CAYSJG010000015.1:8413-11759 GCA_964431295.1 uncultured Sangeribacter sp.
CTTCCGGAAAGCCCCGGTGTATATATGTATCTCGACAGGCACGGGAAGGTGATCTATGTTGGTAAGGCCAAAAGGCTCAAGAGGAGGGTGAGCAGCTATTTCAACCGTCAGCACGATTCCAACCGCACGAATCTCCTCGTGCGCAATATTGTCGATCTGAGATTTATCGTGGTCGAATCGGAGGAGTCGGCTCTTCTTCTTGAAAACGCCATGATCAAGCAGTATCAGCCAAGGTACAATGTGCTGCTCAAGGATGACAAGTCGTATCCCTGGATCGTGATCACTAAAGAGCATTATCCAAGGGTCTTCATGACCAGGGAGAGGGGGGAGAAAGGGAATTATTTCGGACCCTATCCCAATGTGCAGACCGCACGCACTATACTTCAGCTTATCCGTGAATTGTATCCGCTGCGCAGCTGTCGTCATCTGCTCGACCCTAAAAATGTGGCGAAAGGTAAATTTTCGCTTTGTCTCGATTACCATATCGGCAAGTGCGGAGGAGCGTGCAGAGGATTGATCAATGAGGAGCAGTATGCTGAAATTATTCAGAAGGTCCGTCAGATTCTTACAGGTGACACGCTCGTGCTCGAGCATCATCTGAAGGCCGAAATGGAAAGACTCGGGGGGGAGTGGAAATTTGAGGAGGCGCAGTTGGTGAAGGAGAAATATGATATTGTCCGCAAATATAACGCCAAGGCTGTAATCTCCCCCTCAGAGCAAGGGGAGATCGACATGTTGGCTTATGTGGAAAATCCCGCGGCCGCTTATGTCAATTTCATGCATCTGCATAACGGGGCGGTGGTGCAGAGTGTCAATATGGAGTTCAGACGGCGTCTGGCTGAAACTCCTGAGCAGATCCTTTCCTATGCAGTGGGGGAGGTCATACGCAGATTCGGAGCACGGGCAGGAGAGGTCATTGTCCCATTCCTGCCGGATGTGGAATTTGAGAAGCTGAAGTTTGTGGTGCCTAAGCGCGGTGACCGCAAGAGGGCTCTCGAGGTCGGTGTCAGAAATGCGCGACAATATATGGCCGACCGTGAAAAGCAGGCCGAGGTGCTCGACCCGGAGAGAGGTATCGAAAAACTCATGGAGCAGATGAAAGCGGACTTCCGTCTCAGCGAGCAGCCGCGGCATATAGAATGCTTCGACAATTCAAATATTCAGGGGACCAATCCGGTGGCCAGCTGCGTGGTGTTCCGCAACGGCAAGCCTTCCAAGCGAGACTATCGGCATTTCATTATCAAGACTGTCGTAGGCGCTGATGATTTTGCTTCCATGAAAGAGGTGCTCCACAGAAGATATACCCGCATGATGGCTGAAGGGGAACCGCTGCCGCAGTTGGTGGTGGTGGATGGAGGCAAAGGTCAGCTCAATGCTGCTGTCGAGGCTTTCGATGAGATGGGCATACGCGGAGAGGTCGCTCTCGTCGGGATTGCCAAGCGCCTTGAGGAGATATATTTCCCCGGCGACACGCTCCCCCTTTATATCGACAAGAGAAGTCCGAGCCTGAGAGTGGTCCAGGCGCTTCGAGATGAAGCGCACCGCTTCGGCATCACACATCATCGCAATAGACGCTCCAAAGGTCAGATAACCAGTGAATTAGATGAAATAAAGGGGATAGGGCCGGCCACAGCGGCCACCCTGATGAAACACTTTAAGAGCATAAAAAAGATAAAAGAAGCGCAACTGTCAGATATAGAGCAGATTATAGGCAAATCAAAAGCAAGCCAAATCTACAATCACTTCCATCCGGCCTAAAGCCCCGCCTCCGCCTCGCATCCAATTATCAAGCGAGCTCGCTTGATAACTGGACAGCCCCCAAGCTCTCCGCCTCCTCCTTCGCCTCTTCCTCTTCGCCTCCTCCTTCAGCTCCTCTCCGCCTCCTCTTCAGCTGCTCTTCAGCTCCCCTTCGGCTCTTCTTCGGCTCTTCTTCGGCTCCCCTTCGGCTCCCCTTCGGCTCTTCTTCGGCTCTTCTTCGGCTCCTCTTCGGCTCCTCTTCGGCTCCTCTTAGCTTCTGGCTTGCTCGCTTGCTTTTGCTTCCAGATAGCTGCAGCCGCGATGCCTGCATAGTTCAGTTATCAAGCGAGCTCGCTTGATAATCGGAGGCGATCTCGCTTGATAATCGGAGGCTGAGCTCGCTTGATAAGCGGAGGCGGGGGCGCTTGATAGGCGGAGGCAGGGGGCTTAGTCTTTGGTGGCGGCGATTAGCGCCGCTATTTTATTCAGAGCGAGGCATTGCTGCCTGGTCAGCTTTTTTGCGCTCCCCGATTCAGAGGATAAGATGCCGGCGTGGCGTAGAGCCGACGCTGCCGAGATGATAAGCAGTTGCCCGGATTCGCATAGGGAGAAGTTATGGCCGTATGGTTTATAGCGATCCTCAAAGGTATCGGCTGTCAGAAGGATGATATTTCCATCGAGAGTCTCGGCTTCCATGCGGATGGTCTTCTCATCAGCGGAGATAAATGGAGATACAAGCACGCCGCCGTTGGCGGCTGCGTAGAGCCATTCCCGTCGGTTGCACGCGCGTTGCTCCGGGGTGTCTGCCCGGTGTATCACCACTTGACTTTTGAAAGGATTGTCGAGTAAGTGCATATTACCATAAGCTTGCAATTCGTAATCGCTGATGCGCAGATGATTGACTCGTCGGAAATACTCCGGATGTCGCTTGCGTATGGCGAGGCGGTAGGGATTTTGCTGTATATACTCATAGGCTGACTGCAATTGCCCTCTTCGGGAGACTATGCGGTCGTGAAAGGCCGCCTCGAAGACTGTGAGCTCAGGTGACTGTAATAAGGCTCTTATGCGAGTGGTGGAGGCAGCTTTCAGTGCCTGTATCACATCTCCAAGACTCCTCTTTTCCATTCGCTCGGTGACAAAGAGCAGCAGATGGATATGGTCGGGCATGATTATGTAGGTCATATTTCTTATCGCCGGATTATGCGCTGGAGTGGCAAGGATCTGCTCCCGGATGATATCGCCGATGGGAGAGAGCTCTATGCGGGCCTCTTCCGGATGCTGGATATTGACAAGGCGGCTGAATGCCGGGCATCCCTTCTCTTTATTGATAGTAATCATATAAATCTGGCGGCTGTGATAGTCATGCCATGGGGCTCGCCGCTTATTGTTGTGGATAATCTCCCGGTAGTATGCTGGCTTCTCTTTCATCCTTTTCTCTTTTTTATTATCAAGCGAGCTCGCTTGATAACTGAACTCTGCTTCCGCTTGGCTCTGCTTTTGCTTGCTTCTGCTTTTGCTTGCTTCTGCTTCCGCTTGCTTCTGCTTCCGCTTGGCTCTGCTTCCGCTTGCTTCTGCTTCCGCTTGGCTCTGCTTCCGCTTGCTTCTGCTT
>CAYSJG010000015.1:11859-16921 GCA_964431295.1 uncultured Sangeribacter sp.
CCGCTTGCTTCTGCTTCCGCGTGGCTCTGCTTTTGCTTGCTTCTGCTTCCGCTTGCTTCTGCTGATTGGCTTTTGGTTGTTGAGATCGCTAAGATAGCTAAAGTTGTGATTATTTAATTTTATTTTGGATTATTTTGCAGGTTTTTGCGGTCTGATTGATATGTAGGCATGATTTTTGTGTTATATTTGCGTAGGACTCCCTCTTTGGAGTCATTATGCCCCGTTCCTTAAAATTTTTTGTGAGATGGGGTCTTATGTAATATTTTGATAGAAATCACTGATCGATATATGAGAAATACGAAAAATAACGGTGCTTGTGGACGTCGCATGCGCAAGAATGAGCTTGAAGAGGCAGTTCTGGAATTTTTGCAGCGTAATCCCAAGCAATCCTTCAATTATAGACAGGTAGCGTTTGGAATTGGTGTGATGGAGAAGTCTCAGCGCAATGACCTTATCAATCTTCTGGATGACCTTGTGTGTGCCGACATCCTCATGGAGGTGAGTCCCGGTAAGTATCAGGCCAAGTGTATCCGCAAGGTGGAGGCTGAGGGCGTCTTTGTGCGTCGCAGCAACGGCCGCAATGCCGTCATCGTGGACGATGAGCAGATATTGGTGGCCGAGCGCAATTCCATGCATGCTCTCAATGGCGACAAGGTCCTTGTGGAGATCTCCGCGGCGCGTCAGGGGAAAGAGCCTGAGGCAAAGGTTGTGGAGATCACGGAGGTGAAGGATCAGGTGTTTATCGGCACACTGAATGTGGAGAAAAATTATGCCTCTGTAGTGACTGATTCGAAATTTCTGGCTGCCGACATCATTATCCCTCGCAAGAATATCAAGGGGGGTAAGAGCGGCGACAAGGTGATAGCCCGCATCACGCAGTGGAGCGATGATCAGATGAATCCGCGTGGTGAAATTGTGGATATCCTGGGTCGTAAAGGCGAGAATACCGCGGAGATGCACGCGATACTCGCGGAGTTCGGTCTGCCATACAAATATCCCGAGAATGTGGAGAAGGCTGCGGCAAAGATCGATGCCGGCATTACTCCCGAGGAGGTGGCGAAGCGCGAGGATTTCCGCAATGTCACCACCTTCACCATCGATCCTCGCGATGCCAAGGACTTTGACGATGCTCTCTCCATCCGCCAGTTGGCCAACGGCCACTGGGAAGTGGGCGTGCATATCGCCGATGTGACGCATTATGTGCGGCCGGGTTCGGTGATCGACAAGGAGGCGCGTGAGCGTGCCACAAGTGTCTATCTTGTGGACCGCACGATTCCGATGCTTCCGGAGCATCTGAGCAACGGTATCTGCTCTCTGCGTCCCGATGAGGAGAAGCTGACATTTTCCGCAATATTCGAGCTCGATGACAGCGCCAATGTCATCAATCATCGTATCGGACGCACCGTAATCAAGTCCGACCGGAGATTCACCTACGAAGAAGCCCAGAAGATAATAGAGACAGGGGAGGGGGATTTCTCCAGGGAGATGCTTGTCCTTGACAAGTTGGCCAAGGAGCTTCGCCGCCGTCGCTACGAGCAGGGCGCCCTGGAGTTTGATCGCGCGGAGGTCAGATTCGAGATAGACGCCTCCGGCAAGCCGCTGTCAGTATATTTCAAAGAGTCCAAGGACGCCAACAAGCTGATTGAGGAGTTTATGCTTCTTGCCAACCTGACAGTAGCCGAAAGCATAGGAAAGTCGCGGCAGGGGAGGAAGCCTAAGAGCTTCGTATATCGTGTGCACGACAAGCCCGATACCGAGAAAATCACCAATTTCTCGCAGATAGCTTCCCGATTCGGCTATAAAGTGAATGCCGAGGGGAGCGCCAAGTCTGTCAACAAGAGTCTCAACAGGCTGCTGAAAGATGTGAAAGGGAAAGGGGAGGAGAATATGCTCTCCATCCTTGCCATCCGCTCCATGGCCAAGGCTGTATACACCACGGACAATATCGGCCACTACGGTCTCGCCATGGATTATTACACTCACTTCACATCGCCGATACGACGCTATCCCGATATGATGGTGCATCGTCTGCTGGCGCGATACGCCGATGGCGGCAGAAGTGCCGACAAGCTCAAGCTTGAGGATGAGTGTGTCCACTCCAGCGATATGGAGCAGCTTGCCGCCAATGCCGAGCGCGCCTCCATACGCTATAAGCAGGTGGAATATATGCAGGACCGTCTGGGAGAAATATATGACGGCGTCATCTCCGGAGTCACGGAGTGGGGATTCTATGTAGAGCTCAACGACAACAAATGTGAAGGCCTTGTCCCCGTGCGCGATCTCAACGATGACTATTACGAATATGACGAGAAGAATTTCTGTCTCATAGGGCGCAGTCATCACACCCGATATACGCTCGGCGACCAGGTGAGGGTACAGGTGGCCCGTGCGGACCTCGACCGCAAGCAGCTTGACTTCGCCCTTATCACCGACAAAGGGAATCCCAACAAGCCTCTCCGCGAGCGCAACGGCAACCACGGACGCAATAAGCCCCGCACCAAGGGCGGCAAGGGGAAGTCACAGCGCCGTAAAAAGTAATCGCAGATCATAGAGAAATCACAGATTACAAAGTCACCGAAAGTAAACATTACAAATACACTGACCTGATATGATGAAGAAAATATGGAATAATTCGTGGAGGCTGTCGCTGATGGCGGCGGCCTTTACGTCCGCATCCGCAGTAGCACAGACCGCTCCCTCCGGGGCTGCGTCAAGTCCGGAGGAGGCGCCGGTGTATGTGGCCACACAGGCCTACCTCTGGCAGGGCGACACGCTC
This sequence comes from uncultured Sangeribacter sp., assembly GCA_964431295.1. Taxonomy (GTDB): domain Bacteria; phylum Bacteroidota; class Bacteroidia; order Bacteroidales; family Muribaculaceae; genus Lepagella. The sequence continues at coordinate 14,636 of CAYSJG010000015.1, forward strand.
CGTCAGGGTGAATTCAAAGCCTGGGCGGCAAGTCCGGAGGAGATACGCTCCACATATCACGGGCGTCCCGGCTATTTCATGCCTGTGGAGCAGACCTGGAAGCGCCGCAATGACCTCAGCGCCTATCCCCGCCTGAAGGACGACAACTCATTGCTCCAGGCTGTCTACAATATGGGACTCGACGAGATGGTCAACGCAGTGGAGCCGGACACCACTTTGCGCACAGGCAAGGAATGGGCCGGCGTGTGGACACGCGATGTCTCCTACAGCATCATACTCTCCATGGCTGTCCTGCAGCCGGAAGCTTCCATGCAGAGTCTGCTGAGAAAAATCAATGCCGAAGGCCAGATTATTCAGGACACAGGCAGCGGAGGTGCATGGCCGATATCCACCGACCGCATGATATGGACGCTCGCCGCCTGGGAGGTGTACAAGGCTTCCGGCGACAAGGGGTGGCTGCAGAAGGTATACCCGGTAGTGGAGCGCAGTCTCGCCAAAGATCGCGCCACAATATATTCCGACCGTGGATTGGTGAAGGGGGAGACCACATTCATTGACTGGCGTGAGCAGAGTTATCCCCGCTGGATGCAGACTGCCGACATCTCGCAGAGCGAGGCTATGGGCACAAATGTGCTGTATGCCGCCGCTCTCAAGGCAGCTTCGGAGATGGCCGAAATACTCGGCAAGAAGCGGGAGGCCAAGGATTATGCCGCCAAGTCCGCGCGTCTTGCCGAGAATATCGAGAAAGTATTCAACATCCCCGGGGAGGACTATTGGGGCATGTACACCTATGGAGTGGACAATAAGATACTCAATCCGCGTGCGGAGACTCTCGGCATGGCTCTGGCCATCCTCTACGATGTGGCTTCTCCCGAGCGTCAGCAGCGTCTCTCTCAGGGCAATCCCCTCACCCCCTTCGGACCGGCTATCTTCTTCCCGCAGATTGTCGACATGCCGAGCTATCACAACAATGCCCTCTGGCCATTCGTGGCCTCTTATTGGACACTCGCGCAAGCAAAGGCCGGCAATGAGCAGGGAGTCCGCGAAGGGATAGGCTCAGTGATCCGTCCGGCGGCTCTCTTTGCCACAAATAAGGAGAATTTCAATCTTGACAACGGTGACTATTACACTGAGCTCAATTCCTCCAATATGCTGTGGAGTCTCTCCGGCAATCTCGCGCTGACTCAGCGTATCCTCTTCGGTCTGAACACTGAAAAGGACGGTCTGCGGATAGCTCCTTTTGTCCCGGAGGCCTTCGGAGGCACGCGTACGCTGGAGAATTATCCCTATCGCGGAGGACGTATAGATATCACAGTGGAGGGGTACGGCGATAAGGTGAAGTCAATGACTCTCGACGGCAAAGCTGTAGACCCGACGAAGATAATCCCGGCCTCCCGGCTCAAGGGGAATCATGTCATCGCAGTGGTGATGGACAATGAGCCGATAGCTCCCATGCCGGTCAATCATACCGCCAACGTGAAGGCTCCTCTGACGCCAATTACATGGCTGGAGACTGCCGACGGCAAGACGATGCTGCGCTGGAATCCCATAGAATATATCGCAGGATATAAAATCCTGTGCGATGGCAAAGAGGCGGGTCGCACCCGCACCACCTCCTGGGACGCCTCGCAGCCCGGCGAATGGCAGGTGATAGGCATAAGCGCCGACGGAGTGGAGTCGTTCGCTTCACAGCCTTGCGACACTCGTCCGAGCTTCAATGTCAAGCCCGCAGGTCTGACTCTCTCACTCACTTCGTCCGAGGTCAGCTATCAGCCCGCCACTGCTCCCGCAGGCTACACCGGCCACGGCTTTGTGGAGATCGACAGGACCTCGGCGCCTGCGGAGTTTGAGGTGGAGATACCCGCCGATGGCGATTATATGCTTGAATTCATCTACGCCAATGGCAACGGCCCGGTAAATACGGAAAACAAGGCGGCCATACGCGCTCTGACAGTGGACGGCGAGAAGTGCGGCACAGTGGTGATGCCCACACGCGGTGTGGCCAACTGGGACGATTGGGGAGCAAGCAGCTCCGTACGTGTGCCGATGAGCGCCGGCAAGCATAAGGTAGCCTTGGAATATCTGCCCGAAGACAGCAATATGAATCTCTCCACCAATCACGCGATTGTGGACCGTCTGAAAGTGGTCAGAGCGCGTTAATCCGCGTTAATGATTTTAAGGAATAGGCTCAAAAGGCCTAAAAATGGTGAAAAAATTTGGTGTAAGTGGAAAATTTGTATTACCTTTGCACCGGGTGAGCCCCTCAGGACCAGCTCCATCGAATCC
>CAYSJG010000016.1:0-5547 GCA_964431295.1 uncultured Sangeribacter sp.
TCCTCAAGGAGCTCAACATCAAGGCTCTCGTTATCATCGGCGGCGACGACTCCAATACAAATGCCGCTGTACTTGCCGAATACTACAAGGCCAACGGCGCCGACGTACAGGTGATCGGCGTCCCCAAAACCATCGACGGCGACCTGAAAAACGAATGGATCGAGACTTCATTCGGCTTCGACACCGCATGCAAGGTATACAGCGAGGTCATCGGCAATATCCAGCGCGACTGCAACTCAGCCAAGAAATACTACCACTTCATCAAACTGATGGGCCGTTCCGCCTCCCACATAGCGCTTGAATGCGCTCTGGAGACTCAGCCCAATGTCTGCATCATCTCAGAAGAGGTGGCCGCCAAGCGCATGACTCTTGACAACATCGTGTCGCAGATATGCTATGTCATCGCTGAACGCGCAAAACTCGGCTGGAACTTCGGTACAGTGCTCGTGCCCGAGGGTCTCATCGAGTTTATCCCCTCTATGAAGAAACTCATCGCCGAGCTCAATGACGTGCTCGTGGAGTACGCTTCTGAGCTCGAGGGTCTTGAGGAGCTCGACAAGCTCTCCGCCATCCACTCTCACCTCTCACCCGAATGCGCAGCCCTCTACCAGAGCCTGCCTAAAGCCATCGCTCTCAAGCTCAGCCTTGACCGCGACAGCCACGGCAACGTACAGGTATCGCTCATCGAGACTGAGAGCCTGCTCAGCCAGATGGTCGAGAAACGTCTCGAAGAGATGGCCGCCAACGGTGAATACAGCGGCAAATTCAACGCTCAGCATCACTTCTTCGGATACGAGGGACGTTGCGCTGACCCGACAAACTTCGACGCCGACTACACATACGCTCTCGGATATAACGCCGCCATGCTCATCAACAGCGGAGTCACCGGTTATATGTCCAGCGTACGCAACCTCACCGACAAACCCGAGAACTGGGTGCCCGGCGGTATACCCATCACCATGATGATGAACATGGAACGCCGTCACGGACAGATGAAGCCCGTCATACAGAAGGCTCTCGTAAACCTCAACGGTCGTCCCTACCTCAAGTTTGCCTCCATGCGCGAGACTCTCGGACTCAACACCCTCTACCAGTACCCCGGACCGATACAGTACTTCGGACCCGCGGAGATTTGCGACCGACCCTCCATGACGCTGCTCCTCGAGCATAACAAAGAGATCTGATCCTTACCAACGATCCTTATAATCACCGACGCTGATAAAGCTTCGTGATATAATATCAATCCTGCATAGGACGTTTTTTGCGACCTATGCAGGATTTTCTATTGACATATAAGAATAAATTTGTAATTTTGAATCAAGATACGCTCGAGAATTAACACATATTTTTTAACTGCATAACATCATCGAAATGTCTACAACTGCAATTACAGATCAAAGGACCGCTTCCGGAACATTGCTCCGCGACAAGGCCTGGGCACGATGGACTGCTCTGGCACTGCTCGCTTTCGCCATGTTCTGCTCATACGTCTTTATGGACGTCCTCTCACCTATCAAGGATCTTCTTCAGCAGGAAAGAGGATGGAATTCCACCGCGTTCGGCACCATGCAGGGCTCGGAAACATTCCTCAACGTCTTCATCTTCTTCCTCATCTTCGCCGGCATCATACTCGACAAGATGGGAGTCCGGTTTACCGCAGTACTCTCCGGAGCCGTGATGCTCGTCGGAGCCTCAATCAACTGGTATGCGCTGACCGATGCCTTCCAGGGAAGTTCGCTCGACATATGGTTTACAAACCATCTGAACTATATACCCGGTTTTGACGAGCTGGGAGTATCCCCCTTCTATGAAGGGATGCCCGCCTCGGCGAAACTTTCCGCCGTAGGATTCATGATCTTCGGATGCGGCGTGGAGATGGCAGGTATCACGGTGAGCCGAGGTATCGTGAAGTGGTTCAAGGGCCGAGAGATGGCTCTGGCGATGGGCTCCGAGATGGCCCTTGCCCGTCTCGGCGTGGCCACCTGTATGATTTTCTCCCCCATGTTCGCACAGATGGGAGGCACCATAGATGTGTCCCGCTCAGTCGCTTTCGGCGTAGTACTGCTGATGATTGCGCTCATCATGTTTATCGTCTACTTCTTCATGGACAAGAAGCTTGACGCCCAGACCGGCGAAGCAGAGGAGAAAGACGATCCTTTCAAAATTTCTGACCTCGGCAAGATTCTCTCAAGCCTCGGATTCTGGCTTGTGGCACTCCTCTGCGTACTATATTACTCGGCTATCTTCCCCTTCCAGAAGTATGCCGTCAATATGCTGCAGTGCAATATCGAATTCTCACCTCTACCAGAAGGCTCCTTCTGGGCCACCGACGCAGTCACATATATACAGTATGTGATCATGCTTGTAGTGGCGGCAACGGCATTCGCCGGCAATTTCGCCAAAAAGAAAGTCATCAGAGCCGCCCTTTTCACCATATCGATAGCCAGTCTTGTAGTATACTGCTGGATGGGATATCAGAAGCAGAGCGCAGGCGCAATCTTCGCAGTATTCCCGCTCCTCGCCGTTGGCATCACGCCTATACTCGGTAAATTTGTGGACTACAAAGGCAAAGCTGCCTCCATGCTCGTACTCGGTTCGCTGCTGCTTATCGCCTGCCACCTCACATTCGCCTTCATTCTGCCGATGTTCAAAGGAAACGCCGCCGGCGGTGTGATAATCGCTTATGTAACCATACTCGTACTCGGAGCCTCCTTCTCGCTTGTCCCCGCATCTCTCTGGCCCTCCGTACCCAAACTGGTGGACGCTAAAATCATCGGCTCGGCATACGCACTTATCTTCTGGATTCAGAACATCGGACTCTGGCTGTTCCCGATGCTCATAGGCAAGGTGCTCACCTCTACCAACACTGACATAGAGGCGCAGGTGGCCGCCGGCACCATGACCGAGGAGGTAGCATCCGTAAGCTACAACTATACATGGGCTCTCGTAATGCTTGCCGGCCTCGGCGTAGCGGCCCTCCTCATCGGTCTGTATCTCAAAATTGTAGACCGCAAGAAGCATCTCGGACTCGAACTGCCCAACGTGCAGCCCGGCCCTGACGCAGACAAGGAGATAGCCAAGATAGATGAACCCCAGGTAGTCGCTGCGGAAGAATAAAAGGGCTCTGCTCCATCTGACACACAACTTTTAGCCTCATATACCGTTATTGGTATATGAGGCTGATTTTTCGCCATATATTATCCGGCAGCCGTCACCGCGAACGCACCCGCAAATGCGCCCGCACGCTCCTTACGACCCTGCTGACGATCATCATCGGAGCCATAGGCGTCATCGGCGCGTCCGCAGAAACTATCTCACAAAAGCAATCCAAGCAGCTGGCCCAGAAATTTTTCGACATCGCCCTCGGCGAAAGCGCGCCTCCTGTGAAATATATCTACAACGGCAAGCGACTCACCACAGACCGCCTCTTTACCCCGTTCTATCTCTACAACGGTTCGCGGGGAGGCTTCGTAATCATCTCTGCCGAAAACAAGGTCTTCCCCATCCTCGGATACTCGCTCAAATCCACCTTTGATCCCGACAAAATCTCCGATACCGAAGAGGCGCTCCTGCGTAACTACGCGCTGGATATAGAGGAGGTACGCTACAACCCGGAAGTGCCGGAAAAGGCGATCGCCGCCTGGCGGGATTATGACGGATATGTGCGCGATCTTCTCGCCGCCACTTATGACGCCACCGACCCGACAATCACTCCTGAAGAGGCTCAAGCCACACTCGACATGCTCTGGACCACAGATGCCGGACTCGACTCTTACGCCGACCTCTATACTCCGGAGCAATGGCAGGAGATGGTAGACTCCGAACTGGCGCGCCGCAAATCGGCAGCCATCGGCTACATCGACACGAAGGGGCTCCATCCCGCAGTAGTGCACGGCAAAAAAGGGGATTACTACCGTATCCGGCTCGGCGAAGCCAACGACTGGCTCATGCGACTGCAGGCCGGGGAACTCGCCGGAGACCGACAGCTGCTCGCCACTATAGCGCCCACATACAAGGCACCCGAACCCGCTGAGGAGATACCATTCGCCTATTACGACGGCTTTATGGCAGAGAGAGCGGCCCTACAGGCACGCGAAGAGGAAGAGATGACGCTCCTTGAGCAGAAGCCCGTTGTCAAACCCATTGGCGGAGGACACTATGACATCATTATTCCCGAAGAAGCCCGCATAGCCTTCATATACAATATCGGAGGCATACAGATCGGCAGACGGACATATAAGGGAGGACCAGGAGGCACAGGCACCAATGTGGCGCATATCGACATCGAGGCCGAGCCGACAGGATTTTACTTCGTACTCCTGCTCGGAGAGTCCGGAAAACCGTACGGCTTCAAGATATATAGATAAACTAAGACATGGAGATGAAACAAGATAACGCTGAAAAATTGCGCGACACTGATATGACCGTCAAACACTCCGGCAGCCGGATAAAAGCATGGGAAAGCCCTCTATTCGCCATTATCTTGCTGATTATAGTCATAATACTGCTCGGAGCGACTTTCAGATGGAGAAGAGAGATGGCCTGGTGGGCATTCTCCGACATCTTCTTCCTCTTCATGATGGCATTCAGCCGCCTTATGTCGCTGACTGTCCGCAAAATCAACACAAGAGTCGCCTCGAAGCTCAACACTTGCTCCTTGGCCTTCCTGCTGCTGGCGATAATTGCATTGATAGCTGAAGGGATAGCCTATTGGGCACTCTTCTAAGCCCATTATCGCCGGTTAAGAGCCTGCCGCTTAAAAAAATCAGATACGCGCGCTCTGCTATAATTAACCGACAAGCTTCGCCTACTCCTTGAATTTGGAATCGTCTTTGGAATCGATTTTGGAATCCTGACGCATCAGTTGCCAGGAATTGATAATGTTCTGCCAAGCTATATAGGCCGCGGGAGCCACGCTTGCTATCGGGTTCATATACGCCAGAGCAAGCCACACAGCAAGCACCGTATTTTTCTGCATCAGTCCCTGACCTCCGGCCACCGGATCTCCGAAGCGTCTGCCGTATTTCCTGCCCACCACAAACTGCAGCAGACATGTGCCAAGAGCGCCGAAGGCCAGCCATATCATTGTCAGACTGTTTTCCGGACTCCATGCCTTGATAGTAAAGCTAACACAGCTCCCCACTATTATAAAGAGAGCCACTGCCCACATATAAAACGACAATTGCTGCATCCCGACTATCTTGCCGTGAAGCTTCGGAAACGCATAGCGCAGCAACAAAGCTGTGACAAGAGGTAGCAGCAGCAGAGGCGCCACCTGACGCAGAATCATCATAAATGACTGCATGAAGGTCATGTCGGGATGATCGCCCGCCCACGAGAGCACCAACGGACCGACCGCCGCGACAGTAAGATTGCAAAGCAATGAATAGGTGGCCACACGAGATATGCTTCCACCCAGCATCGAAGTAATAACGGGAGCGGCCGTGGCCGTAGGCACAAACACGCAGATAAAGAGCCCCTGCGCCACCACCCTGTCAAGCCACAGAAATGAGAAATACACCCCCGCCGCCATCACCATCTGGATTG
>CAYSJG010000016.1:5557-5835 GCA_964431295.1 uncultured Sangeribacter sp.
CCAGAAGTATCCACTCGAATCGTCCGAGCCTCAGGTCGCGGAGACTCACCTTGCAATACGTGATGAAAAGCATCAAAAATATCAGGTAGGGAGACAGAAAAGTGATATATCCCATCCACTGATAGAAGACCGCTCCCCCTATGAGCGCAAGGGGGAGCATCAGAGTCTTTTTATGAAGAAAATGCATTGCTGACATGACGGGGGGCTTAGAGTATGTTTACTTTTCAACAGTTTCTTATATATTTGCAAGTAAACTGCTGACAGCGGCAAATGTGGCG
>CAYSJG010000016.1:5845-16893 GCA_964431295.1 uncultured Sangeribacter sp.
TGATTAATGTTGTCCTCCTCCAGCCCTGGGGTGTCGCTGACCACTCTGAGCACACCGAAGGGGACATTGCGCACATTGCAGGCGTGGGCTATCGCCGCGGACTCCATATCTACCGCCAGAGCATCCGGGAAGGCTGACTTTATCGCAGCTACCTCCTCTGCGGTGGAAATAAAGCGGTCGCCGGTGCAGATCAAACCATACGCCACATCATCGCCACGCAGACAGCGGTGCGCCGCCTCAAGCAGCTGCGACGACATCTCGAAACGGTCCGGCTGACCGTCGGCAGTACCGACATCGGTCCCGGGACCGCACCACACGTCATGATACGCCACTCGCTCACCTACTACGAGTTTGCCACGACCCGGACAGCGTCCCGCTCCGCCGGCCACACCGGTATTGATGACCAGATCGGGATGAAAGGCATCGATAATCATAAGCGTACGCATCGCAGCATTTACTTTCCCGATACCGCACTTACCTACGATGACATCATGTCCTCCTATGTGACCCTTTACCACTTTTATCCCCTCCACCGAAATTTCTTCGGCATCCCGGATTTCCGACATGAGAAGCGACAGCTCCTTATCCATCGCCACAAGTACAGCAATCTTCATTTCAATTTCATCATTTATTACTACAAAATTAGCAAAAAAGTATCAAAAATTGAGTAATTTTGCATTATGCATACTATAAAAATATGGAACGATGAGCCGGCTCCGCGACAGATAGCGGAGATTGCAGATGCTTTGTCGCGGGGCGGACTCGTGATAATGCCTACCGACTCTGTATATGCCATCACTTGCGATGCCCTCTCCCCCAAGGCTATTGATCGCCTGTGCGCCCTCAAGGGAATCAACGCGGAGAAACAGACGCTCTCCATCATCTGCTCCGACATCTCCATGGCCGCAGAATACGCAGCCATCGGCGACACTGCCTTCGCCATGCTCAAACGCAACACTCCGGGTCCATTCACCTGGATATTGAAAGCCTCAAGGATGCTCCCGAAAGTGTTCAAAGGACGAAGACAGGTCGGAATCCGCATACCTGACACAAAAGTGTGCAGAGAGGTCGCTGAGAAACTCGGCCACCCGCTCCTCACCACCTCCATCGACCTCAGCGACGAGGACTACGCACGCGAACCGGAACTCATCGCCGAAAAATATGACGGAAAAGCGGATATGATGGTTGACGGAGGAGAAGGTGCTTTCATCCCTACAGCCATCATTGCTTTTGATGATCAAGAGCAAGAATATGAAATAATTCGCGAAGGACTCAGAGAGCCGGTATAAGACCCTAATCCTGAAATTTCAGAGTCTAAGATTATCATCTCCTTTACAGCCGAAATTCATTCCAAATTTAAGTTTGAAAATATAATACACATCACCATGCACAACAAAGAGGAAAAAATGGCCGCCTTCGGCCGTATGCTCGATATACTTGACGAACTTAGAGAGAAATGTCCCTGGGACCGCAAGCAGACCAATGAGTCGCTGCGCTCCAATACAATAGAGGAGGTATATGAGCTCACCGCGGCCCTCGCCGACGACGACGCTCAGAATATCAAGAAAGAACTCGGAGATGTCCTCCTCCATGTGGCCTTCTACTCCAAGATAGCTTCCGAGAAGGAGCAATTTGATATCGCGGATGTATGCAACGCATTGTGCGACAAACTAATATTTCGTCATCCCCATATCTACGGAGATGTAAAGGCTGAATCCGCAGGCGAGGTACTCGAAAACTGGGAACAGCTGAAGCTGCGCGAAAAAGGGGGCAACAAGACAGTCCTCGCCGGTGTCCCCGCCGCTCTGCCGGCCCTCATCAAGGCTAAACGCATTCAGGAGAAGGCCCGTAATGTCGGTTTCGACTGGGAAGAACCCTCACAGGCATGGGACAAGGTGTATGAAGAGATCGATGAGGTGAAGCAGGAAATAGCCAATGAGGATAAGGAGAAGATGACCGATGAATTCGGAGACCTCCTCTTCTCGGTGATAAATGTGGCACGCCTGTATGGAGTAGATCCGGAAAATGCTCTCGAACGCACCAACCGCAAGTTTATACGGCGATTCAATCATCTGGAGCAGAGAGCCAAAGAGATGGGACGCAGTCTCAAGGATATGACTCTTGCCGAGATGGATGAAATCTGGAACGAATCCAAATGATAGTCTGCATCACCGAGAAGCCGAGCGTGGGCCGCGACATCGCGGCCATACTCGGAGCCACCACCAAGCGCGACGGATACATCGAGGGTAACGGCTATTGTGTGACCTGGACCTTCGGACACCTCTGCACCCTTAAGGATCCCTCTGACTATAATCCGGCCTGGCGACACTGGAGCATCGGACAGATACCGATGATTCCGCCACGATTCGGCATTAAGCTTATACCCGAAAAGTCGATAGAGAAGCAATTCAATGTCATCAGGACGCTGATAGAACAGGCTGACGAGGTCATCAACTGCGGTGACGCCGGACAGGAGGGTGAGCTGATACAACGATGGGTGATGCAGAAGGCCGGATGCAATAAGCCGGTCAAACGGTTATGGATCTCCTCACTGACTGACGAGGCGATACGCGAAGGATTCCAGCATCTACGTCCGGAAGAAGAACTCAAACCTCTTTATGAGGCCGGCCTCTGCCGCGCCATAGGCGACTGGATACTCGGCATAAACGCCACACGCCTCTTCACCATGAAGTATGGCGCTGACCGCAAACTTCTCTCTCTCGGCAGAGTGCAGACCCCTACACTCGCGCTCGTGGTCAGCAGGCAGGCGGAAATTGAAAATTTCAAGCCGATGACCACATGGGAATTAAAGACCGTATACAGAGGTGTCACATTTACTGCATCCACCAAGCCATTTGACACTGAAGAGAAAGGGAAGCTCGCCATTGAGCAGATTAAGGAGCTGCCTCTTGAAATCACGGAGATGACCCGCAAGAAAGGCACAGAGGCGCCTCCGAGACTCTTCGACCTGACTGCGCTACAGGTGGAGGCCAACAAAAAATATGGCTACGGAGCTGAAGACACGCTGAAGACAATACAGAGTCTTTACGAGAAGAAACTCACCACTTATCCGCGTGTGGACACGGTATGCCTGACAGATGACATCTATCCCAAATGCGGTAAGATACTGCTCGGACTTAAAGAATACGCCTCTTCCATAGAGCCGCTTAGAGGGAAAAAGCTGCGCAAGAGCAAAAAGGTATTTGATAATTCCAAGGTCACCGACCACCATGCCATCATCCCTACCGGACAACCGCTGATACCCGGACTCTCCGAGATGGAGAAAAGGATTTTCGATCTGGTGGCTAAGCGGTTTATCGGCATTTTCTACCCGGACTGTACATTCGAACAGACCACTGTCAATGCCACCGTCGGCAAAGTGAAATTCAAAGCCACCGGCAAGGTTGTTATCGACAGAGGTTGGAAAGCTCTATATGACAAAACGGCGGAGAAGGAGGATAACATATCCGCCTCCTCAGATTCCACTCCGGTGAACATGGAGAAACCTGCCGGGGATGAGACCAACGAGATGCCGGCATTTACCAAAGGGGAGTCGGGACCTCACGCGCCACTGTTGGCCAAACGCACCTCTCAACCTCCCAAATATTACACAGAGGGCACTCTGCTGAAAGCCATGGAGACCGCCGGCTCGCAGGTAGAGGACGAGGAGCTGCGCGATGCACTGAAGGCCAACGGCATAGGACGACCTTCCACACGCGCAAATATCATACAGACGCTTTACAAGCGCGGATATATCGTCAAGGAGAGGAAATCACTCCGCGCCACTCAAGCCGGCATAGACCTCATATCGATCATCAAGGATGAGCTGCTCAAGAGCGCGGCTCTGACTGGTATCTGGGAAAACAGACTCCGACAGATAGAACGGCAGACCTATTCCGGCAAGGAATTTCTTGAGCAGATTAAGAAAATGATCAATACCATCACCATCGGTGTGCTTCAGGACAACTCCACCAAGCGTATCTGAGAAACCGCCTCTGTGACTTTTCCCGAAAATCACCGAATGAATATCACCACATGAACATCACCGCATGAATATTACTCTGCAATATATCATACTGAGCCTTATCATTATCGCTGCCCTGATATATATGGCACGCGGATTGCGCCGTAAAAAAGGGGACCGCGGAGGCTCCTGCAGCGGATGCGCATTTCTTGACGATTGTAAGAAAGCAAAGACAGTCAACCGCAATAAGAAAAATGAAGTAAGAACAAGCAATAAGAAGTAAGAACAAGCAATAAGAAGTGTCCCTTGAATTTTCAAGCCGAGAAAGCTGTGAAAATTCAAGGGACACCCCTTTTTCAAACTAAAACTAAACTATAAGCTATACATTGTAATATTGCAAGTCTTGGTGACTTGCGATATCACATTATCGTACATATTCTTTGGCAGCTTTGTTGCCACGGACTACAATATAGATACCCTTGGCAGGATTTTCCACCTTCACACCTTGCAGAGTGAAGTATACGGGAGCTTCATCCTCTACTCCAACTTCATCTACACCGGATGCCGTTGACGCTGTCACAGTCATATTCTTCAGATCAAGCACCAGTCTGTAACTGCCGGAAGCTATCATCCACGACTGAGCACCCATTGCATCCACGTTAGCAGCATAAAGTTTTACCTGACCGGGAGTGCCGACATTCAGCTGGGTATCCTTGGCTACCGCACCGTAACGGTCGGCCTGATTGGCACCGTCCCATTCGCCGTCGACTGCGTCAAGGGCTGTCAGGAAAGTGAAATAGCTGCTTGTCTCACCTGCAGCAGCCGGTGAGAATACTACGTTGTCCCAAGTGTAAACCCCGTCGTTTTTAGAGCTCTGGGGGACACCGTGAGCGGAAGCCCAGCTTGCGTCCTCGAGATTGCCTACGAGATATACATTGGCCGGATAATTGCCGGGAGTCGGATCATCGCCGCCTGCTCCTGAATATACGCCCTGGTCACCATCCTGATTGTAGATATGATTAATCACAGTCACAAAATCCTTCGTCTTTGTAGCATCACCGTTGCCGGCATTGAAAAGGCAGCCGGTAGTACCTGCGGGCACGGTATATTTCCATACATCACCGCTGACTTTCGACATAGGCACACCGGGCCAACTGGATTCCTCACCGCCCCAATAGTGAATATAGGGAGTGGCCCATTTGGCTTTGGAATTATCCCAGTATACATCGTAAGATGTACCCGGGTCGATGGGATCGATAGGATCGATGGGATCATCGCCGCCACCACCCTGTACATCTGTTTTTGTCCATACGCAATAATCATTGCCGCAGGCTTTGATATCAGCATTGGTATATCCGGAGGGGGACACCTGAGCGGAGCCGATCTTCACTACGAGTTTACCGTTTTTGCCGGTCACCTCGGCCATATAGCAGTCACGCGAGCTTTGAAGCACAGTGACCGCACTCTGATTATGCACGCCTACACTATTGCGGATGTCAATAAGTTTCTGGATAGCAGCCTTATTCTGTACATAGTGAGCCCAGAAGACACAAGGAGTGCCTGGAGAACAGAGGATAAAGGCATTTGCAGCCACTACGTTGCCGTTGAATTTGCTTCCATCGCGATATGTATCATGATTGTCGACAAATGTCACAGCATAATCCGCATATCCGAAATGTATCATGCCGGCGGGCTGATCTGTAGTGCCGTTAGCTTTCCATACAAGCTGCGTCATATCATTCTGATCAAAGGCCTTATTAAGCTGATATTTCAGGGGGAAGTCGAAAGCAGCGCTCTGTTTGCCTGTAGCCTCGATCCATCCGGCCACGGCATCGTAATTACCGTCCCAGTATTCACCCACACTGTACTGTGTGCCTGAGGCCTCGTTGTACATCTTTGTATACTTGCCGGCATATCCCTTGACCATGTCATAGCGGAAACCGACGAAGCCCATGTCCTGAAGCAGAAACTGACAGTATGCCTTGCAATTGCGCTGTACTTCTGCGCTTGTGTGGTCAAGATCGCGAGAGCCACCGAAATCTTCGCCCGTATCGGCGGCGCCGGTCGGTTTGGCCTGACCGGCTGCATCCTTCACCTCATCGGTGCAGCAGATATGCTGGGGGCCGAGCTGATATGTCTCACCATTCCAGGTCTCTTTAGGGAAATTTGTCCAGTTGCTCACACCGCTGCGATGATTGATCACTACATCGGCGATGATGCCTGTACCCTTCTCCTTGTAGGTACGGATCATCTCGCGGAGCTGAGCCTCATTGCCGAAACTTGAATTATAATTGGTAAACCAATATACAGGGTCGTAACCCATAGAGGGACTCGCAGCGGGCTTTGCTCCATTGGGCACCCAGATAAGTTTGAAATACTTGGAGAGCTCATCGGCCTGCGCTGTCAGAGAAGTCCACTTGGTGTTGTTGGTGCCACTGTACGAATCCCACTGGAAGCCCTGCAGCATTACGCCTACGAACTGCTTGGGCCAAGCGTGATTGGCAGCGTTTGCGCTAAAGCCGAAAGCAATGGCAAGCGCACTGAGCACCAGATACTTGGAAAGTTTGTTCATGATGATTTTAAAAATTATTCAGTTTTGCCTGACTACAAATTTAATAAATAATTTATTAATTTCGGGCAATTAATTATATAAAAAAAGCGAGTCTGCAACTTGCAGACTCACTTGGAGGTTCCAACCAGATTCGAACTGGTGTAAACGGTTTTGCAGACCGGTACCTAACCACTCGGACATGGAACCAACTATATGCCGTCGGCTTTTCGGCCTTTCAGCGGTGCAAAGTTAAGAATAATTTTTTATTCCACCAAACTTCCGGCAAAAAACTTGCAAAAACTTGCAAAATAAAAGTGGAAATAAAAGTAAACATACTCTCACGGCATACCAGCAACATTCTGCATCTTCACAAACTTTAGAGCTTCTGCCTTATGGGATTATAGCTTAAAGCCGGGTCTTCGGAGAATATCTCTATTTATAACGGGCATAAATTGCCGCTCCCTTCTTCTTGGCCTCCGATATATCTTCCGGATTCTTGGGATCGACTCCATATTTGGACAAATCGGGTATCACGACGCGAGTGCCGGGACGTATTCTGTCCGGATGTCCGAGAATAGACTTATTTTCCTCATATATATAAGGCCACAGATGATAATTGCCGTAATGATCACGCGCCATAGTGGTGAGATATCGGGTATGGCTGATGGTATCATATACCGGAACATCGTCAGAAGGCAGCGTCGGCGCCACGACATCAGCCTCGGCCTCATCCACACCTGCATCCTCCGCCGACATAACATCATCCTGCGCCGACATCGATGCGACAGACTCCTTATCGGACAATGAGTCGGACACAACCGCGGTTTTGGCAATCTTACCGCCATGGTCACCGGACTGTCCCATAATACCGAGCCACCGGATGACGCCTACAGCAACCAGCAACAACAGCAGGCCGACAGAAATGCCCCAAATGAATCCACGTCCGAAACCGGACCGGCGCTCTATGACCACCTTGGACTCTAACCGATCAGCGGGCTCTGACGAGTCGGTGAGCTTAATCGACCCGGCAGGCTCTGCGGGCTCAGCTATCTCTGCAGACCCAGCTACCGCACTGATTTCCGTTGGCTCGGCCACCTCAGCGGGCTTGGCGGATCCGGCTACCTCAGCCGGCTCGGTCGCCTTGACGGACTCATCGGGCTCGATTGCCTTGATGGGTTCTGAGAGGTCGGAGTGGTTTGCGACATCTGTGAGGTCGGAGGATTCGGGAGGAGCAAGCACTGGAGCGAGCTCTTCAGCCGCCCTATTCTCCACCTCTTCATGCTCTTCCTCCGCTTTGCGCATCTCCATCACCTCCTGCTCTCTAATCTCATCAGCCATAATATCCGTACCGCCAATCCCGGACGCTGCGGATGTAGCCTCGGCCTGCATCAACTCCTCATCAAGCAAATCCTCGGTAAGCTCCAGAGTTGTAAACATATCAAAGGGGGAATTGACAGCTGCAGCCAATTCCTTAGAGGGCACAAAAGACACTTTCATGTGGGATGGTATCTCATTTGACTCACCCGTATTGACATCCACGCTTTTACGCGCCGATACAGCGGTCAGCTTGAAGGTGCCGAAATCTTTCACCTTTACTATCCCATCCCGCTTAAGGCCTTCACCCACTCTTGCAAAAAGACTCTTCACCAGAGCCTCACAAAGGCTCTGCGGCTTTCCTGTCTTGATTGCCAACAATTTGGCAGCCTGCGCACCTGTAATCTTTTTATCCATCTTCAGAGTCCGGTCATTTATTGCTGTTATTTTGCATCGGGACATCATTAATCGCCGACTTAAGAATGGCCGACGGCTTAAAGGCGAGCGATAGTTTGGGAGGCACAAGCAGACGTCTGCCGGACGAGGGATGAGAAGCTATCCGCTCGCCGCGCTTGCGTGGCTCAAACTGGCCGAAAGAAGGGATGATCAATGTATCGCCGTCTATGGCTATATCCGCGACGATGCCGCAAAACGACTGCAGCATCTTGCGCACCTCGTCAGGCTTCATATTTGTGTCGGAGGCTATCCCCTCCAAAACTGTTTTATTGTCCATATCAGAATATTTCCGAAAAAATAAATCCCCCTTACCGCCAACATTTGAGAAGTTTATACCCCTTATTAAAATGACTCCGGTCTCGTAAGCTTCAGCCCCTGATGAATAAAATTTCAGGACCTAACAATTTTTGAGATGGGGCTAACTGCAAATATAAACAAATATCGAGGATTTTTTGTAATTTTAAGCCGGAAAAAAATTCAGAATATATGAAAAAGACACTCTCTATACTTATATGCCTGCTGACTTTTGCAGCCGCACACGCTCAATTGTTTTATAAAATAGAGCGCAATGACCTCGCTGCTCCATCATACCTCTTCGGCACCCATCATCTCGCACCGACTGATTTTCTGGACTCCGTCAACGGACTTGCGGAGGCATTGCAGAGCGCCGGGACAGTAGTCGGAGAGGTAGATATGACCGGCAATAAAATGGCTATGGCGCTTGAGATGCAACCATACATGACAGCTCCGGAAGACTCTGCTCTGTCCAAGCTTTACACACCGGAGCGCTTTGCCATGCTCAATGAGAAATTCGAGAAAATCAGCGGTATGCCCGGATTGAATCTTAATGCACTTGACGGTATGCGCCCCATGGCAGTCACCAATATCGTGACCATCGGTATATTCAAAAAGAGCATGCCGGACTACGATGCATCCAAGCAGCTCGACTCCTTCATACAGGAGATCGGCGTCTCCATGGATAAAAAGATAGAGTCGCTCGAGACGCCGGCAGACCAGGCACGTATCCTTTTTACCACCCGGCCGCTCTCCGTGCAGGCAGAGGATCTCGCCGAACTCCTCGAGGACCCGGACAAGGCACTGAATTATGCCAAGAGCATGAATGAAGCGTATCTCGCCCACGACCTCCCTATGCTATACAAACTGTCATTTGAAGAGGACTCCGCACCGGATTTCCGCAAAGCGCTCGTTGATGACCGCAATCATCGGTGGGTAGAGCAACTGAAGAAGATCTTCGCGGAATCACCGGCATTTGTCGCAGTTGGCGCATTGCATCTTCCCGGAGACAATGGTCTGGTCAATCTTTTGCAAGCAGAGGGTTATACAATCACGCCTCTCGACGCTGTATTACAAAAATAACTTGGTCTGAAAGACTGTATTAACCGCGTCACTTTCTGTGTAAGTCCAAAGGCAACGCATTGACCAGATGCTTTGCCAGCTCGGCCAGATTCACACGGAAGGCTCGGGCTGTGCGTACTCGCGGAAGGCCGCCAAACCATGGATCATTACTCTGATACCACTGCAACGACACCACACGGGGACTGTCTCTAAACAGCCGGTCTATCTCATACACTCGTGTCAAGGCACTTACCGTCACCAACTGCTCGCCGTCCTTCCACTCAGTAACACATACCGCAAACAGATCGCCTGACTTGCACTCTATTATTGAATCAGCCATGCGGGGAGCGCGGACGCTTATGTTGCGGCCATACTTACTGTTGATGGCGGCCATGATATTTCTGAACTGACGGCCGTGAGGCCCGTCATCTCTTATACGCGACAACCAGATATAGTAATGGATCATCTCGTGGATCACTATATCTGTCAGTATATCCTCATCCGGGAAATCATAACGACCGGAGATCCAGATAGAACACTGAGAGGGATCAGAGGGATGAAGAATACTGCGCCTCCGAGGAAACCTGAACACTCCCAACCGCTTCACGGAGTTTGCTATCTCCATACGCACAGGTGGCAGCTTCCCTCCGAAGCAAAGCAGGTTATAACGCTCGAACGCCACTAATATAAATGCCTTTGTTGCCTGCATATGATATTGAACGCTATCTGATATATTATTCGATATAAAAACCAATGCCCTCTACGAAGTGTTACAAATTCAGAACCGGAAAGCATATAAGATCCCACTATATATTCAAGCTTCGCACGCAAAGCTTGAAGATTATCAGACTATTATAGTTTAAATGATTATGACGACTGCAAGACAATATTCACCTCAAGAGACAAAAATCCGGAAAACCGTGTACTTCTGGCTCCACATGACGGTCCTCGTCCTCTCCATATTTCTCATTGTCTCTATTTCCATCGCCACTTTCAACGATATCACCTATTACAATGATCCACACTTCGAGATCATTCAATTCTGGATATGCATACTCTTTCTCGCCGACTTTGCCGCAGAGTGGATAATGTCTGAAAAAAAGTGGCATTATCTTCTGACTCACTTCATATTCTTTCTCGTCTCCATCCCTTACGGCGCCATCATCCATCATTTCAATCTCGTATTTGACCCTCAGATAAGCTATCTGATGCGCTATATACCGCTGGTGCGGGGCGGATACGCGCTCATCATGGTGGTCAACTGGCTCACCTCAAGTCGGGCTACAGGACTGTTTGTATCCTATCTGCTCACACTCGTGGCGAGTGTCTACTTCATGAGCCTGACATTTCTCGTATTTGAAATGCCGGTCAATCCCGGAGTCAACACGTATGCCGACGCACTATGGT
>CAYSJG010000017.1:0-16582 GCA_964431295.1 uncultured Sangeribacter sp.
GTCACGTATTATGTTCGCCACGATGAAAACCACCAAGAAACCGAAGGTTTTTCTTGATTTAAAATGTCCCCAATAGTAGAATAACAACGCCAATATCAAAGCTATTCCGAACAGTCCGCGCACATAATAATATCGCTGCCATCCAGCAGATCCATTAGTAACATTGTCTCTTCCGTCACTTGTCGAGCCGTATGCCCGCCTTCCCATTCCCAGCCATATTTCATCTGTTTTGAGGAAACGTTCATAAGCGACATCAAAATACGATGATGTGCGGTTGTTACCGACTATATCATCACCACTTTCTGTCAGCTCAAGACGCGAGAACACTATCTCATACACCGGATTCTCTCCCTTAAGATAATATGCCGATCCGACGCCTATTGCGATAAACAAGCCTGCCGATACTAAAGTAGTCACGTACATTCTCTTATACATCAATGTCATCAACACCGCACCTATAAGAAGACCATAGCCTGCAAGACTAAGTGAAAACAATACCGACAGCAACAATATTATATTACCTACCTTTTTTAGATTAAAGCCGTTGATATACAGCAGGAAGACACACATTGTCGCATTATGTCCCGGCTCCAGAAACGGTCCGGCAAAGCGAGTCAGGAATCCTCCCATACTATCCAGATTCAAATTAAAGATATAATAATTCTGATATGTATAAAACACATCAAAATTATCCGTATAATTAGGCAAAGGTACACCGATAAGAAATAATATCCAGCCCGCCAATGCAATGCCCACAATTATTTCAGTCGCCCACAGGAACATCTTATATGCCGCCTCCTTATCCGACAACGGCGCCAATATCAGTAAAGCTCCTCCGAATGTCTTGACACAAGTACCGAAAAGTGAGAACACATTCATCTCACTGACTCTAAACATGTCGTAAATCAACAGAGCTGCAAGCAATATGACACTTGAGAATCTGAACAAATCAAACTTCTCGAGTTTTTTGAAATTACTTACTGCATATATAAAAAACAGCAGACCGGCAACTGCATAAATCATTATCTCCGACATGCTGCGCACATAGATAATCTTGTGCGACTTATACATCAGCAGTAGCACTCCGACACTAAGTGCCAGAGTGTCGTAAGTCCACTTTATTTTATTATTGCTGAGGCCGGACGACATCTGTATCATCAATCAATAGATACTTATGCAGTATCTTTATCAGAGGCTTATGAATATCACCGTAGCCGTCTATGAATGCAGTTTCCGCTCCTGCTGCAAATATGACAAAGCCATGGCCATTGTTGGGTTCAAAAATCATACAGGTCTTGCATCCATGAATTCCACCGGTTTGACCATCAAGAACTTTTTGAAATATCAAATCATTATATTTTCTAAAGCTCCAGCCATAATTATTTGAACCGACGTAATTTTTACGCATGGCCTGAGATGCAATAGTTTTTAGTACTCTATGACCTTTTGTTACACCATTGTGAGCATGCATTAACATATACCTTGCCATATCCTTTGGGGATATTTTCATGCCTGAAGGCGGATATGCAAGGCCTAAAGATTTACCTAACTCATAATGATCAACCAATTGATATTTATATGGCTTATAGGCTTCCCTATCCAAAACCTTTTCACCAGTATTATCATCTATATAATATAACTGCACAAATTTTGTCGTATCCAAAAGGCAAACATTGAATCCGCCATACAAATTATACGGACTCATGATAATCCTGTCAACCTCGCTGTCAAAACGCTTTCCAGATATACCCTCTATCACTGCTGCAAGCAGAAGATAGTTCATGTTACAATATTTATATGCTGCACCCGGAGCTGTGGAAGAATAGCATTTATAATATTCACTATTGGCATTCGGATTTATCACCTCGATATTCCACCAGCTGAGATTGTCGTTAATGCTTGATGTATGTGTAAGCAACTGATGGATGGTAATCAATGAATCAGGATATGCCGGATTTCGTAAGGGAAATCTCAAATAGTTCTGAGCATCGTCTGATGGCTTTAATTTGCCCTCCTCAATATATTTGACAATTACAGTCGCAATAAAGGTTTTAGACAAAGATGCAACTTTAAATAAATCATCGTCTTTCAACGGCACACCAACATTATTCCCAATAGGAGGAATTTTATAACCAAATGATTTGGTGTATATTATACTATCATCACTCGTTACAGCTATTCCCAATGCCGTCATATTTAAATCATTAAATACCTGCCGAATCTCACGGTGCATTGACGCAGTGTCCGGATTTTGAATAATTCGGCTTTGAATAGGGATAGTAACATTCACTAAAATCAGTAAAGATACTATTACTCTCCACTCAATCATCTTCGATAAATATGAGTATACTAATCTGCTCATTTTCACAGGGCCTCTTTTGAATCAGTTGTCAGTAAGCAGATACTTGTGCAGTATCTTTATCAGAGGCTTATGAATATCACCGTAGCCGTCTATGAAATCCGTTTCAGGTCCGGCGGAGAATATCACGAACCCATAGCGTGACTCCGGCTCGAATATCATGCAGGTCTTTACGCCGTGACTGCCGCCTGTCTGACCATGAAGCACCTTTCCGGGCACAAGGTCCGGATACTGCCGGTAGCTGAGTCCGTAATTGGACTTGCCTACATAGTTCTGCTGCATCAGCTGTTCGCTCGCCCGCGAGATCACACGCTCGCCGTCAAGCTCGCCGTAGTTGCAATGCATCATCATGTAGCGGGCCATATCCTTCGGAGTGATCTTCATGCCGGAAGGGGGATATGCAAGACCGAGGGATTTCCCCAGCTCATAACGCTCCACAAGATGCTTGTAAGGCTTATAGGTGTCGTGACCTAACTTCACCTCACCGGTCTTGTCGTCCTTGTAATAGAGATATACGAATTTTGTAGTGTCCAGATGGCTGACGCGGAAACTTCCGTGAATCTTCAACGGACGCATGATTATCCTGTCCACCTCCTCGTCAAAACGCTTGCCCGATATACCCTCTATCACTGCCGCTAACAGAAGATAGTTCATATTGCAGTACTTATACGCTTCACCGGGAGCTGTGGGAGAATAGCATTTGTAATACTCCTCCGTGACATTGGGATTAATCACCTCAATATTCCACCAGCTCAGATTATCATTGATACCGGAGGTATGATTGAGCAATTGCTTGATAGTAATCTTCTTGTCAGGATATGCAGGATTGCGCAAAGGAAACCTCAGAAACTTCTGCGCATCCGAATCCAAAGTCAGTTTACCCTCATCAAGATAACGCATTATAACTGTAGCGATATATGTCTTCGACACGGAAGCTATCTTAAACAGATCATCATCCTCCAGTTTCTCACCGGGGTTATCACCCGAAGGGAGTATCCTGTAGCCGAAAGACTTGCTGTATATCACGCTGTCACCGCTGGTCACAGCGATGCCCATGCCTGACATCTTACGAGCTTCAAACACCTTGCGTATCTCCCGGTTCATAGCTGCTGTATCCGGATGCTGGATCACTCCACCCAGCAGATCCGCTACACAAGCCAGAACAAAAGATATGCACACAAAGAATCTCATCTGCCTCATATTTCAGATTCTGAGTATTTTTTCTTCAAAGCCCTCACCTTCTTTGAGAAAGAGGACAAAGCATAATCACCTCTCTCCATCCATGCGTAGTAGTCCTCACGGAGTAAAGAGTACATACATTCATCATGATATCGTCCGTCCTTATAGACAGCCTGACGCTTTACGCCTTCGAGCTGATAACCTGTCGCCTCCATCAATATGCGGGAGGGAATATGCTCGGCAAGACAGACAGTCTCATACCGGTTCATATTCATCTGGTCAAAAATCAGCTCACGCATGATTACACTCGTCTCATAGCGGATTATGCCGTCCTGATGTTCAGGCGCTATGATCAATCCACCGCATTCGCATTTGCGCTGTTGATAATCAATATTGATTATGGAGGCGTATCCTACCATCGAATCGTCGGATTTAAGACAGATTGCAAGATAGATGTCCGTGCGGTTGTTGAGCGATTTACTTTTCACCCACTCACGCTCTATGGCCTCCGGCACATATTTGAACGGAGTGCAGAGCAGAGCCTGTATATCTCTGTTGTGACGCCACTTGTTGATGAGCTCGTAGTCCGACTCTTTAAATCCACGCAGGTATATCGAATAGTTTCTGTTCATCTTCCGGAATTGCGTATTATTCCACAACTACTTTACACCAGGCGGGGATATCGCGCATCGCCTCTTCGAGGCTCTGCTGCGAGGGGAAACGGACCACGAGGGTGCCTATGGCGTTGTTGGCGCCGTTGAAGCCTTTGACTTCGTCACCCGGCGCTACCCACAGATCTGTCTCCAGTATCTCGCCGCCGAGATGTGACTGCAATTCATCCGATATCTCCAACCGGCTGAACTTGCCGTCGGTGTCAGCATGAAGCACTACTTCGGCAAGCCAGCCGTCGTAGACCGGATCGCCAAACTCCTCCACCGGCGCGCCGAGAGCATCGTAGACGGCATTGCGGATAAGGTCGGTGCCGCAGGCATAGCGCAGCATCTCCGCCAGACGGTTGCCGCCGCCGCGGGGAGACACCTCCATGATATATGGATGACCGTCCTTGCAGAGACGGGTCTCGACGTTGTAGATACCTGTCCGCAGATGCAGCAGGTCCGCAAGACGCTGCAACTCTCCGCGAAGCTCCCTCTGCGCCTCCTCTGGCATCGTAGGAGGCCAGCTATAGGCCGACGGGGTATAGGGATTGAGCGCGTGCTCGTCAAAACGCTGGTCCGAGAAACTGCAGAAAACCAACCGGCCGTCCACCGTGAAGCATTCCGTATCGGAGGAGAAGCCCTCCTTCTCCAGAAAGTCCTCGATGATGAAGCGTCCGTTATGGCTCTCGCTTATCGCCACCTTTATCGCGCTCTCAAGCTCTGCGGGAGTGTCCACACGGGCCACACCCTTGCTTCCGGCCGAGTCCACCGGCTTCACGATGACCGGCCAAGTGAAATAATCAGTGTCGGCAAGCGCGTCCTCCATATGGTCATACCCTTTGGCATGAGGCACCCGGAATCCGTGTTCCGTCAGAAACTGACGGAACAGATCCTTATTCTGCAGGATTCTGACCGACTCGTAGCTCCCCTGGAAGTTCAGACCGAGCTTCTCGGCCACATAAGAGGCTGTCTCCACACCCGGGTCTACGGCAAACGACATGATGCCGTCTATACCGAGCTCGCGGGCCAGCCCGAGGACCGCCTCCTTGTCGAGCACGCTCACATTGTGAAACTCATCCGAATACTTATGGGCGATATTGCAGGGGATATAGTCGCAGGTAATTACCCGGACACCCTCCTCCTGCGCCGCCTTGATGACCGGCAGCAGATAGCGCAGACCGCCGAGAAGCATCAGCTTCTTGCCATTGAGATTTCTATTGCTCTTCATAGTCCGCGATTGACCACAAGATTGATTATTCTGTCCACATCGGCCTCGGAGAGACGGTGATGCATAGGCAGACAGATGACCTCGTCCGCCATGCGTGTGGCCACAGGCAGATTGTCCGCAGAGGCTGACGGCAGGTCTCTGTAAGGTTCAAAAGAGGAGATGAGAGGATAGAAGTAGCGACGACCGAGCACATCCTTGTCACGCATCCGGAAGTAGAGCTCGTCGCGCGTGACGCCATATTTCGCGGCGTCTATGAATATGGGGAAATAGCTGTAGTTGTATTCCACATCCGGCTGCTGCGCAAACATCGTTATCCCCTCCACATCCTTGAGTGCCTCGCGGTATCGCAGCGCTACATGGCGGCGATGCTCTATGGCGGCGTCCACATGAAGCAGATTCAGCAGACCGTAGGCCGACCGTATCTCGTCCATCTTTGAATTGATCCCCGGAGCCATCACTTCCGTTTCGCCGGCGAAGCCGAAATTTTTCAGAAAGTCAATTTTTTTCTTCATCTCGGCGCTGTGGCATATCAGCGCGCCACCCTCCACGGTGTTGTAAGTCTTTGTGGCATGAAACGAGAGCGTGGAGATGTCGCCGGCATTGAGAATCGAGCGGCCGTCCACCTTCACACGGAATGCATGCGCCGCATCATATATCACTTTCAGACCGTGACGGTCTGCTATAGCCTGTATGGCCTCTGTATCGCAGGGATTGCCATAGACATGGACCGGCATGATGGCGCGTGTATTATCGGTGACGGCTGCCTCTATCTTCGCCGGGTCAAGGTCGCCGGTGGCGGGATCCACATCCACAAACACCGGCTTCAGACCGTTCCACCAGATGGCGTGGCTCGTGGCGACGAAACTGTAAGGGGTGGTGATGACCTCCCCCTCGCGGATGTCAAGCGCTTGAAACGCCGTGATGAGCGGCAGAGTGCCGTTGGTGAAGAGACTTATATATTCTACGCCGAGATATGCGGCAAGCTCCTTCTCCAGACGCTTGTGATACTCGCCGTTGTTGGTGATCCACTGCCTATCCCATATATCCTGAAGATAAGGGATAAACTCCTCCAGAGGAGGAAGCAGCGGGGATGTCACCGTTATTTTCGAGTTGTCAGCCATGATTTTTCCTTGATTACAACTGTGTGATTTTTCAGATTCGGACTATCCTCTCTTACGCCTCACTATATCCAAAAGTTCACGAAATTCGTCGAAGCGGAATATTTTGGAGCCTATAAGGAAGATTGCTGCGCTCTCCGCCAGACCTATCAGCAGCAGCAGACCGTTGTGCAGATGCAGCAGCGAGAGCGTGAAGTAAGTGATCAGTCCGGTGGTCAGACTCAGAAGCAGTGTGGGCATAAGAGCCTTTATCTGCTTGAAAAAGCCTATATTTATAAGTTTGCCGGTATAATAGGTATTGATGGCAAGTGCGAGAATGGAATTGAATACCGAGCCGATACACATCACCACCAGCCCGAAGGGGACTGTGGCGCAGAGCACTCCCACACTGATGATCTTCTTGATGATCTCAAGCCGCAGAAAGAGGTCGCTGCGGCCGCGCACCTGCAGCAGATTGAGATTGATGGCGTGGATGGGATACCACATCATCGTGAAGCAGATGATGGTCAGCAGCTCGGCGGCAAACTCCCATTGCGGATTGAGTATGGCGAGTATAAGAGGCTTGGAGACGGCGGCGAGAGCCATCATCAGCGGGAAGATGATATACCCGGAGATCCGCAGCAGGCGCATATATATGTCGGTGAGCCGCGGAAGATCGTCCTGGATGGTGCACATCACAGGATAAGTGACACGCTGCAGCACATTGGTCATAGTGGACGACGGCAGCTCGGCGAAATGATGCGCACGGGTGTAGTAGCCGAGGTCGGCGGCCTTGTAGACCTTGCCTATGACCAGCAGATATATATTGTTGTAAAGCGTATTGATGATGCCGGAGAGCGCCAGCTTGGAGCCGAAACTGAAAAGCTCTCTGAATGATTTCCATGAATATAGCCTGCGGGGATGCCAGCGGGCCATGATGGTCAGCAGGCCGACGTTGACCGCTATGTTGGTGAGCTGATACCATACTATTGACCATACGCCGAAGCCGGTATAAGCCATTGTGAGGCCCACTGCCCCGGACGTTATGGCCGCGACAAAGGAGGCCTTGGCCTGAGTCTTGAAGTCTATTCGGGTGATCAGCAGCGCACGCTGCACCACTACCAGCGAATTGATGACGATGCTGAGCGACACCAGCCGGGTGATGGGCACAAGCAGCGGCTCATTGTAGAAGCGGGCTATCAGCGGAGCGCAGAAGAAGAGCAGCAGATAGAGAGCCAGACCTACCGCCACATTGAAGTAGAAGACGGTGCTGTTGTCAGTCTCGGTGCGGTCCTGCTTGCGGATGAGAGCTTGCGAGAAGCCGCTGTCCACCAGCGACTGGGATATGGCTATGAATATGGCCACCATACCCACCAGACCGTAGTCCGCCGGCGTAAGCACACGGGCCATCAGAATCATCACCACAAACATCACCCCCTGCACGGAGAAACGCTCTACCATGCTCCAGGCTGTCCCCTTGACTGTCTTATGCTTAAGCGACTCTTCTGACACGCTTCTTTTTTAGTCTATTGCTGATAACTTTGAGCTGAGAGTGTATCAGTTTGCGTGATAATTGTCTGCGTAACCGTATTTGGAGCCTTTACCCTCTGTCGTACCGTTGAGGATTACAGCCATGTGCTTGTACTGATTCTCCTTATACATCTTGTCGAGCAGATCCAGATCTTCCAGACGGAAGAGGCCTACGCGGATGACGTACAGGCAGCGGTCGGCCAATGTGCCGATGATGGCGGCATCGGCCATATTGTTGGTCGGAGGACAGTCTATGAGCACGTAGTCATACTGCTGGCGGAGCTGATCCACGAGTTCGCGGAATCTCACACTGTCAAGCAGCTCTGCGGGATTCGGCGGGAATTTGCCTACGGGGAG
The DNA here is from genome assembly GCA_964431295.1 of uncultured Sangeribacter sp. Classification (GTDB taxonomy): domain Bacteria; phylum Bacteroidota; class Bacteroidia; order Bacteroidales; family Muribaculaceae; genus Lepagella. Next base: position 8,407 of record CAYSJG010000017.1, read on the forward strand.
CACGTCCACATCGCCGGGGAGACGACCGCTGACTATATAGCGACTTACGTCGCCGCTGTTGTCGCTGAGATATTCGGATATTCCCTTAGAGGGTGAGCCCACCACCTCGGAACTGGAGCCGTGGCGCAGGTCGGCGTCTATTATCAGCACCTTCTTGCGGCGCAAGCCGAGCGAGATGGCGAGATTGATGGAGACAAACGACTTGCCGGAGCCGGCGTGCATGGAGGTGATCATTATCACATTGTCCGTACGCAGCGCGCCCTGCTCGAGAGCCGCGCCTTCGCGCTGACCCGTCACGAAACGCAGGTTGGAGCGCAGGATACGGAAGGCATCGTTGACCACATTGCGGTTGCCATCCTCCACGGCGATAACCGGAGAGAGACCCTCGGCCTTGCGCTGCTCGAGGTCGCGCTTGGACGGCGTCCATTTCGGAATCTCGCCTATCACGGGCACCTTGAGCTTGTCAAGATCCTTGCGCTTGCGCACACGAGTGTTGAGCATCTCATATACGAATGTATATCCGAAGGGGAGACAGAGTCCGAACATGAAGGCGAAAGCCACTATCAGCACTTTGCGCGGCGACACCGGCGCATTCTCGCCGTACGGACGGGCTATCACCTCGGTATTGTATGCCGTAAAGGCGCGGTTGAGCTCATTCTCCTCACGCTTCTGCAGCAGGAAGAGATACAGATTCTCCTTCACTTTCTGCTGGCGTCCTATGCCCAGAAGATAGTTGGCCTGCTCGGGAGCTTTCGACAGATTCGACCTGGTCTTCATCTGCTCCGACTCATAGTTGCGGATACGGGTGCTTATCATCGCCATTTCATTGTCTACGGCAGAGACAATGGCCTCACGCATCGACTTCACCTCGTTGTCAAGGTTGACCAGCGTGGGATGACTCTCGGATGAATTGGCGGCCAGGCGGTTGCGGGCCATCAGCTTATTGTTGTAAGTCTGTATCTGCGTCTCGATGGAGGGATTGCCGATACCGGAGTTGGCCGGGAGCACGTCATATTCATGCGTCTTGCTTGTAAGATAGTCGCGCATATAGCGGGCCATCTGCAGCTGATTGCTCAGAGCAAGTATCTGCTGCTCGGCCTTCTGGTCTGCCTCCATATATATCTGGGCCGACGAGGCCACGTTGGGCACAAGATTGGCCGACTGATATTCGGATATCTCCTTATCCACACCGCCAAGCTCCTTCTCCAGTGACACCAGACGTTCGTTGATAAACTTTGTCGTGGCATCGGAGACTTCGTTGCGGTTGAGCACCCAGTTCTCGTTGTAGACATCGATTATGGCATTGAGCACATCCTCAGCACGATCCTTGGAGCGGTCCATCATCGACATCTCTATTGTATTGGCAAACTGATCCTGCAGCTTGATGTCCACCGCGTCTCCATACATCGTGGCGGTCTTGCGCAGCGGATATCTCGCCACCTCCATATTCAGCTTCTTGCCGGGCTTGAAGTTGGGACCTTTCACCACGGTGAAGTCACCTATCGGAGTCCTGAGGGTCTCGCCGAATTTAATCGGGCGCGACTGACGGAATTTCACCGGCTCTCCCTGATACGCCAGATCCTTCAGCCTTATGTCGCCGTCCTCTCCCACCGAGAAAGCGAGAGTCAGATAATCCTCCTCCCTAAGCTCCGGCATATTCACCTTGACGGGGATGGAGTCGCGATACACTGACTTCATGCGGAATCTTCCCTCCACATTATAGTCTGTCTGGAGGTCGAGACGCTTCACCACCTCGGCCATCAGGTCGGGACTCAGCAATTTATTGATCTCGTCACGTATATTCATGCCGCTTCCCATCATACCCATGGAGGCGAACATGGAGAACTGCGAACTGATCGAGCCGCCGCCCTGCGAGTCATCGCGCAACACTATCGTGGCGTCACGCTGATATATCGGCTGCTTATGCAGAGCATACAGAGCCGCCAATATAACACAGACCATTACCGAGACCACTATCCATGGCCAATGGCGCATGGTAGTGCTTACTACTTCGGTGAGGCGCACCGTCTTCTTACCCTCATGGGGATTCTCTTCTGAATACATTGCCGGATTATATTTATCTGAAAATAATCACGAGCACCGAAGCTATCACGCTCGCCATGGAAGTCCAGACTGTAGGATTATAGAATATATTGCCCTGCTCGGTGGCCTGACGCTTGCGTGTATTGTTGGGCTCCACATATACAACGTCGTTTTGGCGCAAATAATATGCGGGACTCTCCATAAGCGACTTCGTGTCCGTAAGATTCACGCGGTACGCCACATCCTTGCCGTTCTCTTCGCGCACCACCAGGACATTGGTACGATTGCCGGTGATATTCAGGTCGCCGGCCTTCGCCAGAGCCTGCATCAGCGTCATATTGTCGCGGTCGATCATATATTCGCCCGGTGTACGCACATCGCCGAGCACCGAGATGCGAGCATTGAGGTATTCCACTGTGACCACGGGGTCTTTCACAAGCTGACGGGCGAGAATCTCCTTCTTGATAAGCTCGGCCACGCCGTAGCGGTTGAGACCTGCCACATGCAGCTTGCCGATGAGCGGGAAGTCTATGTCGCCGTTAGGATCGATGGTATAGGCCGCCGCCTTGGATTCCATCGTTGAGCCGCTTGTGCCCGTACCTATACGGTATTGCGCTATCGCAAGGTTGAAGGGAGCGGCAAGATCCGGGTCCTTGGAGGTCACGATGATCGCCAGTTTGTCGTCAGGTTGTACTGTGATTCGCACCGGAGGAGCCACAGCCTCTGTCTGATTATTCTCAAAGCCCTGCATATAGGTGATATCCTTGGGGACCTTGCAGGAGGTCAGACTCATGACCAGCAGAAGCGTCGGGCAGGCTGATTTAAGCAGATGATTCAGTTTCATCAATTAAAGTATATATAATATTCTTAGTCCTGCGTACTTAAACTATCAAACTGATTGATACGCAGTTGCAGCACTATGCTATTTTGAAAACTCCTTGATGCCACTTAGATAGACAGGTAGTGACATTGATGTAAATTTTACAGACTTACATCGCAGTGAAGCCACAAAAATCTACATCATCGTGCAAAGATACGGAAAAATATCCACACCACCAAAATCTCCCGGATTCCCCCAAAGAAAGGAGAGAGAAAGAAGAAAAAGATAGAGAAAAATAATGAGAAAGAAAAAGAAGAATTAAAAAATATACACTAACTTTAAAGCCAAAAATCAAAGCCAGCCAAGCCAGCCAAAATAGCTAAAATAGCTAAGATAGCTAAGATAGCTAAGGCAGTCAAGCCAGCTAAGCCAAAAGAAATATCCACAATAAAAGAATACCGATATGCAAGACTTCGCAAGACCAAAAACAAGCTATAGAAAATTGTACGTATTCCAAAAAGCTGAGGCAATCTACGATTTAACCTACCGCTTTCTTCAAGGAAGAATTGCGAAGTCCGACCGCACACACGATCAGATGCTTCAGGCTGCCCGCTCAGGCAAGCAAAACATCGTAGAAGGACGCTCGGATGCCGCATCATCCGCCGAGATGGAGATTAAGCTTTTTGGCGTGGCTCGCGGAAGTCTTCACGAACTTCTCAACGACTATGAAGACTATATGAGGACACGTGGCGTCCAATTTTGGAAGGATGGAAATTCCAGATATTCTTCACTCCTAACCTTCTGCCGCACACACAATAATACAACGGTTTACATGGCCCTCGCACCTAATATGGATGATGAGGCATTTTGCAATCTTATGCTGACACTGATACACCAGACCATTTCGATGCTTGACAAAATGATAGATAAGATTAAGGAAGATTTTGTAAAAAATGGCGGTATAAAAGAGCAGATGACAAGTGTCCGGATCAAATACCGCAATTCCCAAAAATAATAGCCAGCCAAGCCAGCCAAAATAGCCAAAATAGCTAAAATAGCTAAAATAGCTAAGATAGCTAAGATAGCTAAGATATCTAAAATAGCTAAATTAGCTAAGCCAGCCAAGACCGCTAAGATAGCTAAGCCAACCAAGCCGGCTTCGCCGGCCAGGACCGGACTGCAGTCTGATTTGCAGGATATGGATTTTTTGGCTAAATTTGCCCTATGACTCTCCACACACAAGATATGACCGATGAGGAGAAGGTCCGACAGGCCTTCGATGAGCTCATGCTCGCCTATACCTCTTCCAACCACCGACGCAAGGTAGAGAAGATCAGGAAGGTTTTCAACTTTGTCAGCAAGGCATACGAGGGGAAGACCACTCTCGATGGAGAACCGTATATCCTGCATCCGCTGCATGTGGCGAAAATCGTCATTTCGGAGATGGGACTCGGTTCCACCTCCATTTGCGCCGCACTGCTCCACGATATCATCGAAGAGACTGAATATACAGCCGAGAATATTGAGAATATCTGCGGCAAACATATAGCCTCCATCGTGGAGGGGATGACCAAAATCTCCGGAGGCATCTTCGGGGACAAAGCCTCCATACAGGCTGAGAATTTCCGCAAGCTCCTCCTCTCCATGTCCACAGATGTGCGCGTGGTGCTTATAAAGATGGCCGACAGGCTTGACAATATGCGCCACATCGATCTCCTCTCCCCCCCTAAGCGTATACGCATAGCCGAAGAGACACTCTATGTATACGCGCCGCTCGCACACCGTCTCGGACTCGGCAAAATCAAGAGCGAGCTCGAGGACCTCGTATTCAGATTCGAGCATCCGAAGGTACACGCCGAGATATGCAACAAGGTCGCAAGTTCTGAGGCCGACAGAATAAAGATTATAGAGGAGTTTATCAATCCGCTGCGCGAAAAACTCGACAACGCGGGTATAAAATATGAGATAAAGACCAGGGTCAAGAGCGCATACTCCATCTTCAACAAGATGCAGAAGAAGGGGATCCCCTTCGACGAGATTTTCGACATCTACGCCCTGCGCATCATCTTCGAGAATGAGGACGAATCGCTCGAACGACTCCTCTGCTGGCAGATATACACCATCATCACCGACGGACACGCCGTACATCCCGACCGCATACGCGACTGGACCTCCACACCCAAGGCCAACGGATACCGGGCGCTCCACGTCACTGTCATGGGACCCTCCGGCAGATGGATAGAGGTGCAGATACGCTCCCGCAAGATGGACGACATCGCCGAGCTCGGATATGCCGCACACTGGAAATACAAGACCGGCGAAAACGACACTCCTACCGAGCTCGACATCTGGATGAACACTATCAAGGAGATCCTGGCCAATCCCGAGCCGGACGCCATAGATTTCCTCGACACCATAAAGCTCAACCTCTACTCCTCGGAGATATTCATTTTCACTCCGAAGGGTGATCTGATGAAGCTGCCGGCCGGCTCTTCGGTGCTCGACCTGGCTTTTGCCATACACACCGATCTCGGCATGCACTGCGTGGCCGGCAAGATCGGGCACCGCCTCGTCCCGATCAGTCATATACTCGACTCCGGCGACCAGGTGGAGATCATATCGTCCCAGTCACGACAGCCCACCGCCGAATGGCTGTCGCTTTGCCATACCGGCAAAGCGCACAACCGTATCCGCAACTATCTGAGACATCTCGAAGAGGAGGCGCAGGCCGCAGGCTCCCCACAGGACCACAGCAGCGCCACACCCGCACAGCAAGACTCCATGACGGAGGCGCGGCAACGTCCGCTCAGAGTGCACACTGTGCTCGTGGAGGGGTTTGACCGCAAAGGTGTGCTCGCCAGAATTGTGGCCGTAGCCACTCGCAGGGATGTCGTAAGACTGCGCGGAATGACCGTCGATACCGAAGCTGAAATATTCCACTGCTCCCTCTCCCTCGCCACACACGCCACTTCGCAGGCCATACGACGCATCTGCACGGAGCTTCGCAAGGTGCCCTCCGTCTCACTTGTAAAGCGGCTTGGAATATGATAATTCTGAATGTTGAATTTTGAATCATAAAATATCCTGATTCACTTGCCGGTGAAGTCACCGGCCTTAAAATCAAGAACTCTTGAAACAGAAAAGCGATAAGAAAAGTATCTTTACCAGCAAGGCTCTGCTCCGCATACTGCTGCTTCTGGCCGCCTCATGCATCACTCTGCTTGTGGTGCCGAGAGCGGATGTCAAATCATTCTCCTATGAGCTCAATCAGCCCTGGAAGTATCCGCTGCTCACCGCGGACTTCGACATACCGATCATGCGTGACTCGGCCTCACAACGGGCCATGCGCGACAGCATAGAAGCCAACTACGCCCCGTTTGTAAAACAGAATACAGAGCTCGCCGCCGCCAATGTGACCCGATTCCGCAACTCCATCAGCGGACTTATCGGCGCCAAGGAGGCCGCGATACTTGTACACGCCCTCGCAGATGCTTACGCCGACGGCATCGTACCCACCGAGCTTTATCAATCCATCCACACCGGCAACAACACCAAGGTCAGACACTTCAACGGCAACAGCGGCGACGGCAATACCGGCATCGCCGATCCCACCGTCACCACCAGCGACGCCGCAGGATATCTCTCACCCAAACTTGCCTACAACTATGTAGACTCCCTTTTCAGCGTATCCTCCGGGGCGCAACGCAATTCCCTCCCCGCCGATGTGGCCAAGGCGCTCACGCTATGCATCACCCCCGACATCAACGTCGACTCGGCCGTCAACGACAAATTTCGCGACCAGGAATACCTCGGAGTCACCGGCGCACTCGGAGTCATCAAGAAGGGGCAGAGAATAGTCGACAGAGGAGAAATCGTCACAGCTCAGATCTACACCAATCTCGACACATACCAGGAGATGAGACTGCGGCAGCAGAGCGACGAGAACAACAGGATTTGGTTTGTCATCGGACAGGCGGTCTACATACTCATCTGCTTCACGATGCTCTATCTCTTCCTCAACATCTACCGCTCGCGATTCTTCGCCGACATGCGCAAGATGACCTTCCTCATGACATTCATCACCCTCTTCGTCGTGCTGGCCACTCTGATGTTTGAGTATGTCCCGCTGGGCATATATCTTGTGCCCTTCGCCGCCGTCCCGGTCATCATAATGGTATTCTTCGACAGCCGGACCGCCATACTCTCACTACTCACCACCATACTGCTCTCCACGCTGGTGGCCACATTCCAGTTTCAGTTCATATTCATCGAACTGACGGCGGGACTCTGCGCCACTTTCAGCATACATCAGCTGAGCAGACGAAGTCAGCTTCTGCGTACCGGCGGCATCACATTCCTCGCATATATCATCAGCTTCGGTGCGATAGCGCTTCTCTCCAAGGGCTCGCTCGAGGATTTCAGCCTCCGACAGCTGCTGATGTTCTTCTTCAACTCCGTAATCCTCTCTTTCGCCTACATCCTCATCCTCGTAATCGAGAAATGCTTCGGATTCATCTCCACAGTGACTCTCGTGGAGCTCTCCGACATCAACAATCCCCTGCTCCGCCGCCTCGCCGAAGAGGCACCCGGCACTTTCCAGCATTCCATCCAGGTCTCCACCCTCGCCTCGGAAGCCGCCAGAGCTGTGGGAGCCAACACGCAGCTTGTGCGCACCGGCGCCCTCTACCACGACATCGGCAAGATGGAAAGCCCCGTCTTCTTTACTGAAAACCAGCATGGCGTCAACCCGCACGCCGGACTTGACCCGGAGACTTCGGCGCAGAAAATCATACGCCATGTCACCGACGGACTCGCTCTCGCATCCAAGGCGAAGCTACCCTCCATAGTGAAAAGCTTCATCGCCGAACACCATGGACGCGGGGTGGCCAAGTATTTCTACAACACCGCTGTCAATGAATCCAACGGCAAACCTGTGGACCGCTCCAGATTCATGTATCCCGGACCGAATCCGCAGAGCAAAGAGACCGCCATACTCATGATGGCGGATGCCGTTGAGGCCGCATCCAGAAGCCTCCGCGACCATTCGCCGCAGGACATCGACGCCCTTGTAGACAAGATCATCGACTCCCAGATAGCTGACGGCATGTACAGAGACTCACCCGTCTCCTTCAAGGACATAGAGATAATCAAACAGACATTTAAAAAGCGTCTCGCCACCATATATCATTCGCGAATAGCATATCCCGAGCTGCACAATCCCGCACAGGAACCCCCCGGGGACACTACTAAGGAGTGACACTCACTAAGACCCCATCCCACAAAAAATGTTAACGCAGGGGCGACCGATTTTTG
>CAYSJG010000018.1:0-9327 GCA_964431295.1 uncultured Sangeribacter sp.
GTTTTTGTAATCCACTTATGATTTTCAACCGTAAAATCATAGCTAACAATGACATTAAATTTCCAACTGGAATTCGCATGGGTGAGGATCTGGAATTTCAATTAAATTACTTAATTCATTCCTATAAAATAGCGACTACCCCATTCAAATTTTATTTTATCCGTGAACGTGAGGGATCGGCAAGCCGTAGTGTTACATCTGCAGTGGACAACTTCAACGGATCCAAGCACTTGCTCGACAGCATGGTCGATACAATTACTCCAATGATTGTTGCAGACAATCATTGGTTACGATATAGATTGGATGAAAGACTTAAAGCTCTGTTACAATCTGGCATGCAGGCTAAAGTGGCAACTATTGAAAATATCAGACATAAATTCAAGTCCTATATTAGAGAATTTAAGAAATTGGGAATATATGATATAGGAGGCGGTTCACTTAAAATTGCGCGAATTAACGTAAGGATATATTATTTTCTATATTATATGTTAAAAATAATTCGTAGTATATGAGCGAAAAAACATATATTGTCAACATGATGAAGGATGTCGATAAGAAGAGAGTTATTGAGTCCCATCTTGCGTCTCATAATGAGCTTGATTGGAAATTTTGGCAAGCTGTTGAAGGGCGAAAACTTACAGCACAGCAGCAAACCGCGATGATTTTACCTGAGTTTGCAGCACGTTATGGTAGAAATGCAACACTACCGGCAGCGGGGTGTTCGCTCAGTCACATCAATATATATCGTGATATTGTTGCTAATGGCATTAATCATGCTCTTATTCTTGAAGATGACGCGCGCCTGAAGCCAAATTTGCATATAGAATCAATTAAGCATATTCTAGAGACAGATAGTCCGGTGGTAGTACTTCTAACGCCTGAATTTTGGTATTCAGCTAATGTAGTATCTATGATAAGTAAGCAGCACGGAGTTTTTCAAGTATACGAAGGGTATATGACATCAGGTTACATGATCAACTTGGCTGCTGCAAAATTACTTCTCAAATATATATATCCTGTTCAATACACAGCGGATGCTTGGAAAATATTCATATCTTTTGGATTAAAAGTATATGGTGTTGTCCCGCATGTTATCAGTTATCCTGAGGGGTTAGGTGAAATTGGTATTTCTCAAGTAGTAAAACAGGAACCGCTATTTCTTAAGTTAAGACATTTTTGCGGGAGACAGAAAGCAAAATTATATTATTTGATGCTAAGATTCAAAGGATATAAGCATTCTTCACGAATATGGTAGATATAGATCTTAAATGATGTGATAATATTGATTCTGATTAAAACACACTATTTATTTAATGGCAAGGTGTTGAATGTTAGAATTAAATAATACGAACTTGGCGTGACTTGCATAAACGTAAAACTTCTAATCGGATAGAAGTGGAATCAATTATCAAATAATCGCAATAACATCAAGTAATGTGTATTTATTCTTTGTTCTGTATAAATTTCAATGATTTATAAATTTCATATGAACAGTCGACAATATTTATATTATTTTGATGTAATGAAGGGCATTGCAATCATTTTGATGGTAATGGGTCATGTAATGCTTTTTGCTTTTGATCTTAGGGCACCGGAGCCGTTAACGTCATTTTATTTTAATATGCCGCTGTTTTTTTATATTTCAGGATTCTTGGCATATAAGAATTTTCAGAAAATCGATGACTTAGGGAAAAGAATTCTTCGCAGGGGTATTGTTCTGCTTTTTCCTTACATTATATTCCTTTGCTTATATAAAATTTTTATTGATGGGATAGATTGGAATTTGTCAATATTATACATTGGAGGACAGCGCTATTGGTTTTTATATATTTTGTGTATTCTATCCACTTTCTTCCTTGTCAATGAGTATCTGATTAAAGGAGTTCGAAATAATTTTTTGTATGTTATTTTATGGATAGTACCGTATTTCTTTTTTATATTATTGAAAGTATTGTGCTTTAGAATGGGCAGTGATTTGCAAACTGCTATGTCTGAGTTAGTGAATTATTATCGATATTTTCTGATAGGATATCTTTGCAAAAAATATATTAATTTTAACAATTTGCTGTTTGATAATAAGTTGGTTGTGGCTATTGCTTTTTTTTGCTATTTTCTTAATTGGTATTTTTTTGAGTTTTACAATATTGCATTAATATTTCTTGGGACCTTAGGAGGTATCATTATTCTTCAATCATTTGTCAAGAACTATATATCAGAGGATAGTACAGTAGGCAAAATTCTGATTTACGTAGGTAAATGCAGTATCGGTATATATGTTATACATTATTTTTTTATCCCTGATTTATCGAATATGTTCGGATGTATTCTCGATTGCAAAAATCCCTATATCTGGCAGTTTACAGTTGCTTTAATGGTATCCATTCCCATAATTGCAGCAAGCATATGGGTATACAAGGTTATTGAGATGAATAAGTATCTATATTTCATCTTCTTTGGTAAATCACATTGATGATATCAGATGTCAAATATGAGTTATTATCTTTGTATTACTCCTTTCTTTCCCACGCCTGGTAATTGGCGCGGTGCGTATATATTGGATCAAGTACAAGCTATTGAGCGTCACTCGCAATACCGTGTAGTTGTGTTTGTTCCTTGCAGTCTTTTTGAAAAGTGCTCATCGTTCTCAATTGGCAATTTGAGAGTTTTCAGTATACCATGTCTTCAGATGCCCAGCTATTTTTTTAATGGTATTTTCGGCGGTTTCAATGGTTGGAGTCTTATTAAAAAACTTAAAAATCTACGTATTAATTTCAATGACATTGCCGTATGTCATTGTCATACCGCAGGTTTTGCATGTTTTGCCAGTGCGGTCAAACGTTTAAATCCTAATATTAGAACTGTGCTTCAGTACCATGATCTCGATCCATTTCAGATACGATGTGGCAAATTCGCTACTTGGCGTCCCAATGTTACATTTCGCGTAAGAAAACTGATTAGTCATTTTAAAAATATTGATTTACATCTGTGCATTAGTGAACGTACTCGATATAACCTATTGCATTTTCCAATTCCTCATCCAGACGAATGTTATGCCCCTTATCTTGCTGTATTACATGCGGCAAGACATTTAGTAGTGCCACGCAATCTGGATACTTATGTGTTATATAATGGAGTAGACACATCAATCTTTTACAAAATGCGTTGCCAAGAAAAGCATATGGTTTTTAAAATCGGATGTGTCGCAAATTTTATTGATTTGAAAGACCATATGACAATTATTAAGGCTGTAGAGCTCTTAGTAAAGCAAAAGTTGTGCCGAAGATTATTGGTGTCTTTTATTGGTAGTGGGCCAACACTCGCTCAATGTAAGAATTATATATCCGAGCATCGTCTTAATCGATATTTTGAGTTTGTCAGTGAAATGAAACATGAGTCACTGCCATCATATTTCAACACCCTTGACCTGTTCGTGCTTCCTAGTTATTTTGAAGGGTTCGGCTGTGTCTACATGGAAGCTGCAGCTTGCGGTGTCCCTTTTATTGGATGTGTCAGTCAAGGTTATTCAGAGTATATCCAAGAATCGGATTATGATAGATGGTTAATAAAGCCACATGATTACGAGAAACTTGCAGAATTAATTCAACTTCAAATAGTGCATGAAAGAGTGCAATCATTAAGATATTCATATAATATTGATGAATTGATACCTCAATATTTGAATTATCTAAATTCGAAAGACGTGCAGTACTAAGTCATACTGTTTGTAATCTATGTATCTTAAATTTTCTATAATCAAATGGTTAGCCTCTTTATATGGCTATCTTAAAAATACTAATATACTTGTATTACTATTTATCTTTGCAGAACTTACAAGAGTTGTCGGTTTTTTGCCGTTCATTTCTGGGGCATTATTTTATGGGATAATAATTATATATGCTTTACATTGTCTTATAAACACGAAAAGCTTCGAACCGATATATTTGGTATTAATACTTTTTATTCCAATCCAAATATTGATTACGTCTCCTAATTCAATGTTTAGTCCTTGGCAAAGATATTTTATTTTTGCTCTGATTATTGTCACTAGTAGTGGATTTTGTCGAAGTGAAACATTAAGAGAAGAAAGAAATCGAATATTTGAAATAATTTGTTTTTCTTGCGCTTTTATTGGAGTAGGATCATTTTTTGCACGTTTCCTTGGTATTAATTTTATGATGATATATAGTGATGCGACAGATTTATCAAGAGCTGGAGTATTTGGAGGATTAGCATCACACTCTATGTTATTGGGACCTGTGGCTGGAGTCGGAACCATATACACTATTAATAAATTCTTTAAAAATAAAAATTTACTAATATTATTTTGCTCAATAATGTGTATGGCAAGCGTACTATTTGCAACCTCACGTTCCGGTTTTGTATCTACAATTGTTGCAATATTAGTATATCTTTGTCTTAAAGCATCAAATTTTGCAAAACTATTCAATTATTTAGTTGTGATTTTTATAGCGCTTGCATGTACTATGCCTCTCTGGGAAGGTGCAATGAGTGGGCTCAGAGAAAAACAGAATCGTAATGTCTATGCAGGAAGTACCTTCTCTTCAAGAGATGATAAATGGAACCAAAGATTGGAAGAATTTAAAAGTAGTCCAGTTTTAGGCTATGGATTTGTTAGTGTTGATCCCGCTAATAAAGATAATTCTATTGGTGGGGGCGGTGAATCTCTTGAACCTGGCTCTTCTTGGTTGAGCGTTTTGTCCATGACAGGATTCATTGGTTGTGTATTAATTGGCAGTATATATGTGCTGGCAATTGCGGCAGTATATAAGAATTCAAGAAAGCCGTTACTTCTAAGTATATTAGTATTGCTATCAATAAATATGTTTACAGAAGGCTATATCTTTTTCGGAGGAAGTTTTTTATGTTTTATGTTTTGGATAACGGTAGGTGTATGTGGAGATTGTAAATATCAACCGCAGATATCTCATTACAATTATTGCTGATGAAAGATAGAATTTCGTGGATAGATAATGCAAGAGGAATCTGTCTATTATGCGTTATAGCTCATCATTCTGGCCATGCAGAACCATGGTTGACAAAGGCCTATCTGCCAGTGTTTTTGACTGTATTTTTCTTTATAAGCGGTTACTTGTTTAAATCACCTAACAAAAATTATAGCATTCCACAAAAGGCGTTAAATATAATAACATCTTTAATTATTCCATATTGTATATATTGTTGTCTTACATTGATTTTTCAATATATTGTCCATGGATATGAAGGTCTTTTAACTGATTTAAAGATTTCAATACTTGGTATTAAGTCATGGTTTATTTCTGCCATTGTTGTTGTTGAGTTATTTGGATTATGTATTTTGTGGATATTTCAAAAATCTACAGTATCTAAATTTTTCAAATTCATATATTTATTTAGCCCATTAATATTCTTGGGTATTTATTTTGTCTTGCCGGATTTAGAATATTATTTATGGAATTTTAGAAATGCAATGTTTGCAGCTTTCTACTTTATATTAGGAATGATTTGTAGGGAATATAATGTTTCTAAGGGTTTTCTTAATAACTGTGTGGGTGGACCTCTTCTATTAATATACATTTGTTTAGTATCATTGGATATTCATTGGAATCTTAATCAAGGTAATTTTAACGAATCTTTTACAAATTATCCATTTTTTATTATCGAATCTCTTTGTGGAGTACCGGCAATGGTGTGGTTGTGTTCAAAAATCAATCGCTATAATCAGTTTATTGTTTTTATAGGTTCAAATTCTTTATTATATTATTATTTACAGTCGATTACCATAAAAGGAATTTGGTATTGTTTAGATCATTTAAATATTAATATGCCGAATTTTGTTGAGTTTGCTGTTATTGTGATTTTTGCGAGTCTCATAATTTCAATACCCGTGGTGTTCATAAATAAATATGTTCCTGCATTTTCTGGCAAATTACGAATAAATATTAACGATTTGCGTCATCAGATTAATGTGTAGATGCTTTGTTGAAATTGCGTTATTCATTTCTGAAATTATTAATTGTCATTATTAATGATGAAGATTGTTTTTTATTCTCTAATTCTCAATAATCATCAGGCTAATATTGCTGATGAATTGTGGGAACTTACTAATTATCAATATTGTTTTGTCGAATTAGCCAATCTTGGTGATGAACACAGAAAAGGTGATAGTCGCGATTATAAGAGATGTCCATATTTGCTACGTGCGTGGGAATCGAAAGAGGCTTTCAACAAAGCAATGAATCTTGCCATGACGGCAGAGTGTTGCGTGTTTTCTGGAGTTCAAGCGCTCCCCTTTCAAAAAGCAAGGATGAAGAATGGCTTACTCTCGTTTGAAATGAGCGAGCGCTGGCTTAAAAAAGGCTGGATAAATTTGTTTTCACCTGCTATCTTTAAAATGTTTTCAGCCTATCATTGGGGTGGTTGGAAATACAAGCCGTTATACAAGTTGTGTTGTAGTGGTTTTGCTGCCGAAGACAGTAATAAGTTAGGAATTTATAAGAATAAGTGTTTTAAATGGGGTTATTTTACTGCAGTATCAGATAACGAAAGTGTTGGCTCTTTACCGGATGTTTGCATGAAGATTATGTGGTGCTCACGATATATAGCCTTGAAACATCCTGAGTTACCCCTCTTGATGGCTGAAAGTCTTAAGCGTAAAGGGTACAGATTTAGTCTCAATATGTATGGAGAAGGCGAGTTGAAACACCATTGTATACAACTTTCGAAGAAATTAGGGTTGGATGATTGTGTGAAATTTAAGGACAATTTACCAAATCCGGAGTTGCTTGCAGAGATGCGACGTCATACGATCTTCTTATTCACTTCCGATAGAAACGAAGGTTGGGGTGCCGTGGCTAATGAGAGTATGGCTAACGGATGCTTACTTGTGGCGAGTGATGGTATAGGAAGCACTCCATATCTTTTAGAGGACGGTATAACCGGACTATCATTTCGCTCTCCCAAGACTTCATCAGGTATTGACAACCCCGATACCGTTGCTCTCGCTGATCTCTGCAAAAAGGTCGAATGGCTTTTTAATAATAGGGAGCAAATGAGAAAGATGATTCATAATTCAATTATGAAAATTAGACAGGAATATAGTCCTAAGATAGCAGCCGTGCGGTTGTTGAAACTTATTGAAAATCTCAGTGTAGGGAAAGATACACCATATGAGTATGGTCCATGCTCAAAGGATTAACACCGAATTATGAAAATATTACATACTCTTGAGGGACTTGGGGCGAAATTCGGGGGCATAGCGACGTGTACATACGATCTTTTATGTGCAATGCAGAATCAGGATAGTTCTGCCATACTCCTATCTCCATCGCTTCGTGATAAATCCGATATAAATCTGGGTGCTTCTGATTCTTGGGCCGTAACATATCCCAATGATGGAATCGGACCATTTAATTACTCAAATAATCTAAAAAAAAGACTGTATTCGATTGATTGTGACATTTATCATGCAAATGGGTTATGGCAATATATCGTACATGACACTTGCAAATGCGCAAGATCTAAGTCCAAACCATATCTTATAACACCTCATGGCATGCTTTACCCTGAAGCGTTACGTCGTAGTTATTGGAAGAAATGGCCATTAATAAAACTGTGGTTTAAGCGTGATATATTGGAAGCTTCGTGCATTCATGTCACTTGTGAAACCGAAATGACTCATCTCAGGGAGTTTGGATATCGGGGGCCTATTGCATTAATCGGCAATCCGGTGCCTGTAAACGCGGAAATTTCCAGTATATTCCAAAGACGTGTTTCTCTTGGTAGTTATATGCAGAATACCGGGATGATAAAACTTGGTTTTCTTGGACGATTACATCCGAGAAAAAATTGTGAAGCACTTCTCTCTGCAGTTGCTCTTTGTTCTGATCCAAATATCAGGTTAATTATTATGGGCTCTGGAGATAGTAATTATGAGCGCTATCTAATTGATAAGTCCCATCATCTTGGAATTGACGATAAAATAGAGTTTTGTGGTTTTGTTTCTGGTAGAGAGAAGTTTGAAAAACTTGCAGAGCTGTCCGCGTTGTTTGTTCCGAGTGACATGGAGAATTTTGGTATGATTGTTCCTGAAGCTCTTCTTGTTGGCACTCCGGTTATGGCCAGTCTCGGCACTCCTTGGAAGTCGCTTAACAATCATCAATGTGGTTGGTGGACTGATAATTCTCCAGAATCCATTGTTTCGGTAATTGATAAAATACGTGCCGCTTCTCCGCAAGAACTATTGGAAATGGGTAGCCGTGGTCGCGATATGGTGCTGGCGGATTTCGAGGCTTCTGAAGTCGCAAAAAAGATGCTCAGTCTTTACAACTGGCTTCTCACTGGCTGTGACAAACCGGATTTCGTGTATGAATACTGATTTATGTAAGTATGACAATTCTTGGTATAATCCGGGAGGGTCTGTTGTAAAAAGATTGATTTGGTATTGTGTCAATCTGCTTGTAATACGGAATCGTTGGAATCCGGTTTCATCGCTTAAGCGCATAATTCTCAGATTATTCGGTGCGAAGATCGGTAAGGGAGTCGTCATTAAGCCTGGGGTAAATATCAAGTACCCTTGGCGGTTGAAAATAGGTGATTATTCATGGATTGGCGAGGGGGTGTGGATAGATAATCTCGGGGATGTCACGGTAGGGTCTAATTGTTGTATTAGTCAGGGTGCACTTCTGCTCTGCGGCAATCATAACTATAAATCAAAGACATTTGATCTTATTGTCAAGCCCATAGTGATTGAGGACGGAGGTTGGGTAGGAGCTATGGTCACAGTCTGTCCCGGCGTTACAATACATTCTCATGGGATAGCGTCTGTAGGTACAATAGTAACACAAGATATTCAGGCTTATAAGGTTTTGAAGCCTGATGGAAGCATAGTTGACCGAGTATGACACACCGGGGAGTCCACGACTGAATAGGAGTACTAAAGTCCCGGGATTTCGCAGATTCAGTATGAAAATTTCGATTGTTACAGCCACTTACAATAGTGGCTCCACTATTCGTGACACTTTGGAAAGTGTTTTGAGGCAGGATTATCGTAATTATGAACATATTATTATAGATGGTCAGTCTAAAGACAATACCATTGCAATATGTCGGGAGTATATAGATAGATATGAGGGACGTCTGGTAATTGTCAGTGAGCCGGACAAGGGCATCTATGATGCAATGAACAAGGGATTGAGTCGCGCAACCGGAGATATTGTCGGCATTCTCAATTCTGATGATTTTTATTCAAGCGGTGACGTTCTGTCCAAAGTCGCTGAGGAATTTTTATTAGATAAGTCAGATAAGTTAGATGCAATATATGGTGATGTA
>CAYSJG010000018.1:9337-16561 GCA_964431295.1 uncultured Sangeribacter sp.
GGATTCTTCAGATCTTACAAAGTGCGTAAGGTATTATACATCTCGATTTTTCAGACGATGGACAATGCTTATGGGATATCAGCCGGCTCATCCTTCGTTTTATTGCAAAAGGGAATGTTATGAAAAGTATGGCAGTTTCGATATATCTTATCGCATTGCGGCTGATTTTGAGAATCTGTTGAGACTGATTTTCGTCCATAAAATCAGAATTAAATATGTTCCGAAGGATTTTGTAACTATGAGAATCGGGGGAGCTTCGACCAATGGTTTTGGCAGCTATAAGAATATCCTTGATGATCATTACAGAGCATATAAGCATCATGGTCTCGAGCGAGGCTATTTTCTGGACATTATGAGATATCCGTTGAAAATATTGGAACTGATGCTATCTGGAGTGTTGGTATATATATATAATTCTAGGCGGTGATATATCGTAATGTAGAATAATTGTTAATCAATTGATATAATGGAAACTAATATTATCATTCCCAAGGTAATTCATTATTGTTGGTTCGGGCATCGTGAAAAGCCTGAGTATATTCTGAAGTGTATAGATAGTTGGAAGAAGTTTCTCCCTGATTATGAAATTAGAGAGTGGAATGAATCTAACTTCAATGTGGATTTAGTGCCATATACTAATCGTTCATATGCTTTAAAAAAGTATGGACAGGTCGTTGATTATGCCAGATTTTATCTACTCCATAAATATGGAGGTCTATTTTTAGATCCGGAGTTAGAAATTATACGTCAAATTGACGATATCATTGAGTCTGGAGCGTTTGTGTTTTGCGATAAGGTCAAATCGGAAAACGATGTGTATGAGATGCTTGTCGAACCGGCTTTAGGTATGGGTGCTCCTGCAGGTTTTAATGTTTGTCGAGATGTACTTGATTATTATGATAATCTGCCAATTCAAGATGTGATTTGTGACCGGTTGCAGGCAGACTCTGCAAGGCTTGTCATATCGCGTATCCTTCTCGAAAACAGTGTGGTGCTGTCTAAGGATATTGTCTCCCGCAAGAATGTAAGTATTTACCCTATAGGGTATGCAGCATTTCAGAATTTTGATCCTAATAAATTGATCGTATCTAATAATACGAGATGTATCCGACATCTGGATGATTCTATTTCAGAATGGTATCATCTTGCCTCTGGTAAAAGAGGTCCGGTGCTGAGGAAATGTTTTGGAGAACGTATGGGCAATATCACAAATAAAGTCATCTTTGAATTTCAAAAAAATGGTTTTTGCGGTGCAATACGTCAATTTCTTAATTATAAATGGATATAAGAAATGATTTGGTGTCAATTAATTTTGATGACCGAAATATTACAGATACTTGA
Source organism: uncultured Sangeribacter sp. (assembly GCA_964431295.1). Lineage (GTDB taxonomy): Bacteria > Bacteroidota > Bacteroidia > Bacteroidales > Muribaculaceae > Lepagella. Next base: position 10,679 of record CAYSJG010000018.1, read on the forward strand.
TATGAAAACAGCTTTAATAACCGGCATTACCGGTCAGGATGGATCTTTTCTCGCTGAGTTTCTTCTGGAGAAAGGATACGATGTACATGGTACTATCCGCCGGTCTTCTGTAGATTTCCGTGAGCGCATAGCCCATCTCGAGGGTCATCCGAATTTCCATCTGCATTATGCGGATCTTGGTGATTCGATGTCAATCATACAGGTTCTAAATAAGGTGCGGCCTGATGAGGTGTACAATCTCGCGGCTCAGAGCCATGTGCAGGTGTCGTTTGACTCGCCTGAATTTACGGCTGACGTGGATGCCACCGGTGTGCTTCGCCTTTTGGAGGGTATACGACAGGCCGGTCTGGCAGACTCATGCCGATTCTATCAGGCCTCTACTTCGGAGCTGTATGGCAAGGTTGAGGAGGTGCCGCAGAATGAAAATACCCCCTTCCATCCTTACAGCCCTTATGCTGTGGCTAAACTCTATGGTTTCTGGATTGTTAAGGAGTATCGTGAGGCATACAATATGTTTGCCTGCTCCGGTATCCTGTTTAATCATGAGTCGGAACGGCGTGGCGAGACATTCGTCACCAGAAAGATTACACTTGCCGCTGCTCGTATTGCGCAGGGTAAGCAGGATAAACTCTATCTCGGCAATCTGTCTTCTCTTCGAGACTGGGGTTATGCCAGAGATTATGTGGAGTGCATGTGGCTTATACTCCAGAATGATAAGCCGGAGGATTTCGTAATTGCTACCGGTGAGCAGCATTCGGTACGTGAGTTTTGCATCTATGCGTTTCGGCGCGCCGGTATCGAACTCAAATTTGAGGGAGAGGGTGTCAATGAAAAAGGTATTGATGCCAAGAGCGGAAAGGTGCTGATTGAGGTGTCGCCGGATTTCTATCGTCCTACGGATGTAGTCAATCTTTGGGGCGATCCTTCCAAGGCGTGCAAGCATCTCGGTTGGGATCCTTCTAAAAAGACCTCTTTTGAGCAGCTTGTGAATCTTATGGTGGATGCGGATATGGCCAAGGTGGCTGTAGAGCGCGCCGGTGAGCAGGTCCGTACCAATCTCGCTGAGTATCTAGAAAAAGGAATCGTGAAATGAGGCAGAAGGATTCTAAAATCTATGTGGCCGGTCATCGAGGCATGGTCGGGTCTGCAATCGTCAGGGAGCTGAAGCGACAGGGATATAACAATATAATCACTCGTACTCACAAGGAGCTCGACTTGATAAATCAGCAGGCAGTCAATGACTTTTTTGCCGCTGAAAAGCCTGAATATGTATTTCTGGCTGCGGCCAAGGTCGGAGGAATTGTGGCTAATCAGTCGGCTCTCGCGGATTTCATGTATGATAACATGATGCTTGAGATGAATGTGATAAATGCGGCTTGGCGTAATGGCTGCAAGAAGCTCGAATTTCTCGGGTCTTCATGCATCTATCCTCGTCTTGCTCCTCAGCCCATGCCGGAATCCTGTCTTCTGACTTCAGCTCTTGAACAGACCAACGAGGCTTACGCGCTGGCTAAAATCAGTGGGTTGAAATATTGCGAGTATCTCAATCGTCAGTATGGCACGGATTATATATCTGTGATGCCCACAAATCTCTATGGCCCTAATGACAACTATCATCCGGAACATAGTCATGTATTACCGGCTCTTATTCGCAGATTCCATGAGGCGAAAGTGGCCGGTGCAAAAAGTGTGACTTGTTGGGGAGACGGTAGTCCGCTTCGAGAGTTTCTTTATGTGGATGACCTTGCCAACCTGTGTGTGTTTCTGATGAATAATTATAGTGGCAACGAGACTGTCAATGCCGGTACCGGCAAGGAATTGACTATCAAGGAGCTTACAGAACTTGTGGCTTTGATTGTAGGATATGAGGGTGAGATACTATGGGATACTTCTCGTCCCAATGGTACTCCTCGCAAACTTCTTGATGTCTCAAAGGCCACTAAACTCGGATGGAGATACAAGACAGAGCTGTCAGATGGCATACGTCTTGCATATAATGATTTTTTGAATAATCCTATACGTGCTGAACGATGAAGATAATATTACTCTCGGGAGGGTCGGGTAAGCGTCTCTGGCCGTTGTCGAATGATGCCCGCTCCAAGCAATTTCTGCGCCTTCTGAAGGCTCCTGACGGATCGAAGGAGTCGATGATACAGAGAGTGGTAAGACAGATCAAATCTGCCGGTCTTACTGATGATATTGTTGTGGCCACGGGACTAAATCAACGGGATTCGATAGAGAACCAGCTCGGAAAATCGATACAATTGGTCACTGAACCTTGCCGTCGCGATACTTTCCCGGCCATAATGTTGGCTTGCGCTTATCTTGCCTCCAATGGTACGCCGCTTGACGAGCCGGTTGTGGTGATGCCTTGTGATTCGTATACTGAGAATGCATATTTTAATGCGATCTCTCTGATGTCTGATGCTGTCAAGGCCGGTGACTTCGATATGGTGCTGATGGGGATCACTCCTACATATCCGTCGGCTAAATATGGTTATATCGTACCGGAGGAGAATCCCGCCGGAAGGACAGATGAGGTGAATGTGTTCCGCGTAAAGCAGTTTGTAGAGAAACCGGATGTGTCCGTCGCTGAAAAACTGATTGCTGAGGGGGCTATGTGGAATGGAGGTGTTTTCGCTTTTCGACTTGGCTATTTGATGGAAATCGTAAATCAAGTCAAGCCGAATGCCGACTTCGCTGCTTTGAGGGAGGCTTATGATTCGCTGCCGAAGATCAGTTTCGACTATGCGGTGGTGGAAAAGGCGTCTTCTGTCGGGGTGATGACTTATTCTGGCGAGTGGAAGGATCTCGGCACTTGGAATACTCTTACTGATGAGTTGCCGGATCATGTATATGGCAATGTGCATGAGGAGGCGATATACGATACCTATATAATAAATGAGCTCGATATCCCTCTCGTATGTATTGGCACTAAGGGGCTTGTCGTGGCTGCTTCGCCTGACGGGATACTGGTGTCAGAACGAAAGATGAGCGAGAATATCAAACATCTTGTGGATGGATTGGGAAATAGGCCGATGTACGAGGAGCGTCGATGGGGTGTGTATAAGGTGATTGATCATGTTCAATTCCCTGATGGCATATGCGCGTTGACTAAGCAATTAACATTACGTCCGGGTTGTGCTATCAGTTATCAGAGACACGCCTTACGTGATGAGATATGGACGTTTATTAACGGTGAAGGTGAGATAGTAATTGATGGAGTGCGAAAGTGTGTGAAGCGTGGTGATGTCTTTGTTATCTCAAAGGGAACGAAGCATGGTCTTCGTGCTACCTCTCCCCTAACGTTTATTGAGGTTCAGCAGGGCACCAATCTTGTGGAAGAAGATATCGAACGCTACACCTATGATTGGGAGGCGGAAAATATAGGATAAATAATTCTAACGTGCGTTTATCTCACATCTGAAAATACGATCTTGTTAGGGGATTGTGATTTTTGGTAAATCCGTGCTTTGTGGCGCGGATTTTTTATTAATTTTGGGGTATGGATTTTTATAATGGTGATAAGGTGCGGGCGCTGGTGGGGCTGCTGCGGCCGGAACAGTGGGTGAAGAATGGGTTTGTTTTTCTGCCTCTTTTCTTTTCGGGGCGGCTGCTTGACGGGTCTCTCTGGATGATGGCTATTCTGGCTTTTGTGGCGTTTTCGCTTGCGGCGAGTTCGATATATTGCCTTAATGATGTGAAGGATGTGGAGGCTGACCGGGCGCATCCTGTGAAGTGTCGGCGGCCGGTGGCTTCGGGGGCAGTGACGCCGCGGGAGGCGGTGTTGCTGATGGGTGTGCTGACTGCGGGATGGATCGGGTTGGCTTGGGCGGCTTCGGGGAGTCTTGCGGTGGTGGTCGGTGTGTATGTGCTGATGAATGTGGGTTATTGCTTCGGGCTGAAGCATGTGGCGATTCTGGATGTGTTTATCATCGCTACGGGTTTTGTACTGCGGATTGTGGCGGGGGGTATGGCTACGGGGATTGTGCTGTCGCCCTGGATTGTGTGTCTGACTTTTCTGCTTGCTCTCTTTCTGGCGTTTGCGAAGCGGAGGGATGATGTGGTGCTTAGGGAGAGAAAGGGTGTGGCGGTGAGACGCAATACGGAGCATTACAATCTGCCTTTTCTCAATCAGACGTTGGGTGTGCTGGCGGCGGTGATGCTGGTGTGCTATATCATGTATACGGTGTCTCCGGCGGTTACGGCGCGTCTGCACACGGATTATCTGTATGTGACGTCGGTGTTTGTGCTGGCGGGGATATTGCGTTATCTGCAGGTGGCTATCGTCGGTGAGAGGAGCGGGAGTCCTACGAGGGTGCTTCTGCATGACCGTTTCACGCAGATCTGCCTGCTCGGGTGGATTGTCTCTTTTGCGGTGATTATCTATTGAGATGGGGTCTGAGTAATTTAATTTGTGAGCGAGGCCTCTCTGCGCTACCTCTGCGGACTCTGTGGCTCTGCGTGGGGCCTCGCAAGCACGTAGCGCAAGCTGAAGTGTCCTTTCGGGTGGCCCTACGGGACACCTGGTTTTATTGTGGGTGCTGACTTCCAGGGGTGAAATGACCCTACGGGACATTTCACGCCCTGGCTAAATTGTGTAACCCCTACGGGGTACCGATTGATATGTTTGAATCCTTTGGTAATTATCTTTATCTATCATTAATTTGCCAGCCTTATAACCTTGTGATCTAATAGTCTTATGACCTTGAAGTTGAACTTCGGACCTTGAGCATCGGAGCGGATATCAGGCTGCGGGAGCGGAGGCTGTGCGTGGGGCGCGGAGGCGGCGCAGGGCGCGTATAGCGAGAAGGCCGAGCAGCGGCAGGGCCACGCCTGCTATGGAGTAGAGTATCCAGTAACCGTCGTCGCGGAAGGTGTGTATGACCATGTGGCATCCCATCTGCTGCCAGTCGAGTCCGTAATGCCAGATCTTCAGTGCGCTGACTGCTTTGTAGGCGAGGATGTGGAATACGAGGATGTAGAGTGTGTTGTCGCCGATGAAGATGAGGAGGTCGCGGAGACGGTTGTGGCGTCGGTCGAGCATTCTGGAGGCGTAGTGCACCATCAGGAATCCGATGATGCCTGTTAGCGGCAAGGTCCAGAGGTCGCGGAGGGTGCCGTTGTGGTTCATGCCGCAGAAATGCAGCCATCCGGCGCCGCATATAAGTGCGAAGTATAGTAGGAAGAGGGGGAAGTTTTCTTTGATGTGTGGTTCGTAATGTCGGTAGATGACTCCTATGCCGAAGAAGAAGAGGCCCCAGATCTCTCGCATGCCGCCGTTGGGGATGACGGTGATTTTATAGCCGCCGGCTATGCGGATGGCTGTGAAGGCAAGTGCTCCGGCGCAAATGATTGCTGCGGTGCGCACGTGGCCGAGGCGTCCGTTGCCGCGAATAAGTCGGTACAGTATGAGGAAGAGTAGAGAGGCTATGAGGAGGCCTCTGAAAAACCAGAAGGCTCCGGCGAGAAATTCGTCATAGCCTGACATGCCGGTGATCATCATGATGAGTCGCCGTCCGATGTCATGCCAGCTGTATGGGTGTGTGACGCCTCCTGTCCAGTTGCCGTAGGTTTCGTTGAGTATGCCGAAATGGAAGAGGATGTTGTGAAGCAGGAGGAAGAGGAGGCTCCATTTCAGGAAGGGGATGTAGAGTCCTTTGAAGCGTTTTGTACAGAAGCGCCAGGGATCTTCTGCTGTATGGGGGGTGAAGAAATAGCCGGCTGTGATGAAGAATAGCGGCATGTGGAAGGTGTAGATAATACGGGTCAGGAGGTCCGGCGCTTCTGCGTGACCTATCACCATAAGGATGATAGCCAATCCTTTGCAGATGGATATCACGGTGTTGCGCCGTGGTCGTGTGGTTATGGATGCTGAATTCA
>CAYSJG010000019.1:0-6582 GCA_964431295.1 uncultured Sangeribacter sp.
TCGCAACAACCATACTTATTGTCGCATCCCCCAAGGCTGCGAGCATATAGAGAATACTACGATTATACAGCGGGATACCGGATTTGCAATCCTCAACGGCTTAATAAATGCAAATTTGCAAGATATGTCATTGATATATAATAAAATATGGTGAATTTGCAATATTGTGCTGAAGATTGCAAATAGTGTAAATCGGCCAATTTTAAGGTAAAAATAAGGGGTAATTGGCTGCAATAGGTCAGATATGGGAAGAATGGCCGGTCATATAGGTCAAGATGTAACTTGCTTGAATTGAGAATCAGACAAAAATCTCAGGATGATGTCATCGGAGGATGATTTTTGAGGAAATAGCAGGGAAGTTGGTGTCTGAGGTTTATAAGAGGGGTGTTTGAGACATCGTCGGCGTGGCGAAACAGTAATCTCTCGAAAGGAGGGTAAGTGGAAAATCGTCGCGAAGCATTCTTGAGGAGATGGCCAGAGTGTCATGGAAGTGCTGTCGTTGGCGAGGCGAGTGCTGTTTGAGTGAATTTTTGAAGGCTAAAAAATAGGGGAGAGGTGGATTTGCAAAATCAATTCAAAATAGTAAATAAAAACGCAAATTTGCAATTGATATTGTAAATAATAATTTCGGAATGAATCAGAAAGAGAGTCATGTCATATTTGTAATTAGGCAATATGCAAAATACAATTCCCAATGATATATGATTTCTAAATGTAAAAAATGCCTGTTAACATTCATTAGTATTTGAATTAAGTAGCGGATAAACAATGCAATGTCTATAAAAGCTAAAGTGCTGGCTATGCAAATAGGGCATATGATGCTCCGGATTTGGCTTAGGGTTGGATATGGAATGTCATCCCATTTATAGAGTATGCATCGCAACTATGGGCTAAACAATTACTTTAAATTTGCAAATTTGCAAATTGTAATTGTATGTCGGTTTGCTGTAGCTAATATTTGCAATATTGAATTTAAATTTTTTAATTGAAAATTTGTGAAGTTGCAATTTAATTGTTACATTTGCAAAGAGAAAAATTACCTCCAAAATCGGTGGAAAATCTCTTTTATCTAAAAATTGAGTGAAATGGAAGAGAGCATTGCCTCGCGTCTTCGACAGTATATAGAGCATCTCGGGATCAGCACAAGCCAGTTTGCGGATGCTGCCGGCATACCCCGCCCGAGTCTGTCGCAACTCCTTACCGGCCGCAATAAGAAGGTCAGCAATACATTGATCTCCCAGATACATCTTGCCTATCCGGAACTCTCCGTGACATGGCTGATGTTTGGAGAAGGGAGCATGCTGGTCGTATCTTCTCCGGTTCAGGGTGAATGTGGCGGTGAAAATGCTGTCGAGAAGATAAATTTCACGTATGATGAGTCAGATGCCGCGGATTTTTCAAAGGAGAAGGGCTTAAATAGTGGTAATTTCAGTCGTAACTCCTCTGTAAATAAGGAAAATGAGCTTAAATTGAAAATCTCCGGATTAGAGAGTAAAATAGCCGAATTGGAGAAAAATCCGCGTAAAGTTACCCAGATCACCGTCTATTACGATGATTCGACCTTCGAGACCTTCTTTCCGGGGACGGGGACCGGTCGCTGACATCTCTTCTTTAGAGCGAGCTCTTGGAGTGCGACGTCCGCTTGACCCAGATAGAGGATGACGATCACATAGGGCAATATTGGAGATGGGCAAAGCGTTATATATTGAAGAGCAATAAGCAAGTGTTCAATTTTAACCGATAGTCAGCGATATGACCCTGTTTCCACATTATATATATATGAGTGACGTCAAGATGCGTCGGGGGATGCGTCTCCCCTTCGGTAAGTTAGCAGTCAGTTTCGGTGCCTCATTGTTGGTAGCCATGACCGCATCGGCAGCTCCGGCCATTACCTTTACAGGCAATAGCCTTCAGGCTGTGGAAGTGACTCCGGAGCGCAGTACGGGCTTGGATAAAATCTACGTATTATATGACGTGGAAGGCGTGAAATTTTCTATCCCGGTTTCTAATATTTCTACGGCAAAAATCTACAGATATTCTAACCTCGGAGGAGCGTATGCCGAGGAGATAAATAATGTAGAAAAAAGTGGTAATATTTTAACTGTTTTAGAGGCTGAGGGCAACATGGGATATATCATCGAAGACGGTGATATGCGCTACTATTATTGGCTGACAGAATATAAGCCCTACCGCTTCAGTGTGTCATCCCTTATCGCCGCCGCAGAGCAGCAGTGCGAATATACAGTCCTGGACGTAATTGCAGCCGCAGAACCGATACATTATTATACAATCAACGGTCAGCAGAAAGTGCTTGATCGTGAGCTTCGCCTGACCTACGACACGCAAGAGTGGGATGACGCCATGCAGGGGTATGTGACCCGCACTGCCGACAAGATATATGAAAGTCTGGGCAGTCAGATTCTGGTGACGCCCCCTGCATATTGCTCCACGAGTTTTACGCTCTCCGGCGACCGTTTTCTGGAATCTTGGAATTGGGGTGTGTCTCTGGAGAGCGATGTGGTAGTCCCGCATGCAGTGGCTGTACATACAGAAGCCGAGCAGATATACGATAGCGATGACAGTCCGGCAGAATCAGCCAGGTCGCGTCGGTTGTCGATGCGGGGACGTGCGGTGCGCAGTGACGCTGATGCATCCTCCGACAGCAATGAGGGCGGCAATGCGGAGGATGGAGAATCCAAAGAGGAAGGCTCCAATCAGATTACCGGTGACGACAGCGGTCTGGGCGGGAGCGCTCCGGCGGAAATATCTTTCAGAGCTTATGCCACCGAAGGGGTAATCCACCATGAATGGCAGATCAGTACAGACCCGGAATTTGAGAATCCCGAATATCGCTTCAATCAGCAGGATCTGGACTACACCTTTATAGAGGAGGGTACATTCTATGTGAAATACATTGGTTCCAATGCGGACGGCACATGTGAGGCTGAAGGGGATGTTTATACCGTAAGCATAGGCGGTTCGGAGCTCCTTTGTCCTAATGCATTCACTCCCAACGGCGATGGTGTCAATGACAAATGGAAGGTGTCTTACCGCTCGCTGCTTGATTTCAAGTGTTGGATATTCGATCGTTACGGTCATCAGATGTATTATTTTGACAATCCCGACGATGGTTGGGACGGTATGCGCGGCGACAAGCCTGTGAAGCCGGGAGTCTATTACTATGTGGTGCAGGCCACCGGCGCGGATGGTAAGAAATATAAGAAGAGCGGCGACATCAATATTATACGTCATGTAGATATTAAATCAGGCACAGAATCAGAAGTTGAATAATTATACAGAATCAGAGAAACAAGCCGGCGAAAAAATTACAGGGGAATGAGCAGAAAAATAGTGTCGAAGGAGACGATTGAGAATAGTGAAAAATCTGCGTCATCGCAGTCGTATGTGGAGGTCTGCGGTGCGCGTGTGCACAACTTGAAAAATATCAACGTGACCATACCGCACGATGCCCTGACAGTGGTGACAGGTCTGAGCGGGTGTGGCAAATCATCATTGGCGTTTGATACGATTTTTGCGGAGGGTCAGCGTCGGTATATAGAGACATTCTCTTCTTATGCCCGCTCTATGCTCGGGTCGCTGGAGCGTCCGGATGTGGACAGTATCACAGGGTTGAGCCCGGTGATTAGCATAGACCAGAAGACGGTAAACAAAAACCCCCGCTCCACCATAGGCACTACCACTGAAATATACGACTTTCTCCGTCTGCTGTACGCACGCATGGGTGAGGCCCGCAGCTATGAGAGCGGCAGACCTATGGTGAAATATTCCAAGGATAAGATAGTGGATCTTATCGTCGAAAAATTCAGCGGTCGCAAGATATATATTCTGGCTCCTCTGGTGAAGAATCGCAAGGGACATTACAAAGAGCTCTTCGAGACTTATCTCCGCAGGGGATATCTGCGGGCTCGTGTGGACGGTAAGATGACCGATCTCTTGTATGGTCTGAAACTTGACCGCTACCGCAATCACGACATCGAACTTGTGGTGGACCGCATGATGCATCCCGGCTCGGATATGGAGCGCCTGCGGGGATCGGTGGAGACGGCATTGAAGCATGGAGGCAAGCAGCTGATGGTGCTCGATGATGAGACTGACGAAATTACCTATCTGTCGCAGACCATGATGGATCCGGAGACAGGCATGTCTTATCCGGAAGTGGCTCCTCACAGCTTCTCTTTCAATTCTCCTCAAGGTGCCTGTCCGGAGTGTAAAGGTATCGGTCGGGTGAATGTGCTGGATATGGACAAAATCATCCCGGACAGCAGCAAATCGATTATGGAAGGGGGCATAGAACCTCTCGGAAAGTTTCGACGTACACTGGTTTTTTATCAGATAGACGCCATATGTAAGTTGCACGGCTGTACGTTGGAGACGCCTATATGCGAACTGCCTGATGAAGCCATGAGCGATATAATGCACGGCACTACGGCACATCTTCATCTGGACGATGCCTCAATGAGGTCATTATACTGGAACGTCGGCTATTATGGTCTGGTGAATTATTTATTGGCGCATACCGACGAAGAAGCCGGACGAGAAGAGAAAAAATGGATCGGACAGTTTTTTACTGAAAAGGAATGCCCTGAATGTAAAGGGGCGCGTCTCAACAAAGTAGCGCTCCATTACTTCATAGACGGCAAGAATATCGCAGAACTGGCGAATATGGACATCGCCCGACTCTATGAATGGACTCAAGGGCTTGAGGATCGTCTTGACCAGAGTCGTCGTGCGGTGGCAGAGGAAATTCTCAAGGAGATACGCAGCCGGTTGAAATTTTTGCTGGATGTGGGCCTGAGCTATCTCTCGCTCAATCGCGGTAGCGCAACGCTCAGTGGAGGTGAGAGCCAGCGGATACGCCTTGCCACGCAGATTGGCAGTCAGCTGGTGAATGTATTGTATATACTCGACGAACCGTCTATAGGACTTCATCAGCGTGACAACCGGAGACTGATAAGCAGTCTTCAGGCCTTGCGTGACAATGGCAACAGTATAATAGTGGTGGAGCATGACAAGGATATCATGCGCGCTGCCGATTATATAGTGGATATAGGTCCCGGAGCCGGCACAGACGGCGGTGAAGTGGTATTTCAGGGCAGTCCCGCGGCGATGATGGATGCGCACACCCTCACAGCAGGCTATCTCAACGGTGAGCGCAAGATCCAAGTGCCGAAGAAGCGCCGTGAAGGCAACGGAAAATATCTTGAGCTGCTGGGTGCTTCAGGCCACAATCTCAAGGATGTAAATCTGAAATTGCCGTTGGGCAAATTTATATGCGTGACCGGTGTGAGCGGAAGCGGCAAGTCTTCCCTGATCAACGGTACTCTGCAGCCCGTGGTGAGCGCACATCTGTACAGGTCGCTCAGTGAGCCGCTCCCATATAAAGAGGTGGTGGGGCTGGAAAACATCGACAAGATAGTGACGGTGGATCAGTCGCCGTTAGGGCGCACCCCACGTTCGAATCCCGCTACATATACCGGAGTCTTCGCTGACATCCGAAAGCTCTTCGTAGGTCTGACAGAGTCAAAGATACGCGGCTATAAGCCCGGACGCTTCAGTTTTAATGTCTCCGGCGGCCGGTGTGAGGTGTGTAAGGGCAACGGTTACAGGACTATAGAGATGAATTTTCTGCCGGACGTGCTTGTGCCGTGTGAAAGCTGTTATGGCAAGCGCTACAACCGCGAGACTCTGGAGGTGCGTTATAAAGGGAAATCAATCAGCGATGTGCTCTCTATGACCGTGGATGAGGCTGTGGAATTTTTTGCCAATGTCCCGGCAATATTGCGTAAGGTGAAGGTCCTTAAGGAGATAGGACTGGGATATATACGGTTAGGTCAGCCTTCGAGCACTCTTAGTGGTGGTGAGAATCAGAGAGTTAAGCTTGCCACGGAGTTGTCAAAGCGCGATACCGGAAAGACGCTCTTCCTGCTTGACGAGCCTACGACGGGCCTGCATTTTGAGGATATCCGCGTGCTGATGAAAGTGATTGACCGTCTGGTTGATAAAGGCAATACCGTGCTTGTGATAGAGCATAATATGGACATCATAAAATGCGCTGACCATATAATAGAGATGGGACCTGAGGGAGGGCGCGAAGGCGGATATATTCTTGCTGAGGGTACGCCTGAGGAGATCGCCGCGCGCAAAGAATTGCCAAGCGCCCCATATCTGGCCGAAGAGCTCGGAGACAAGAAGCCTCGGAAGCAAGCTTCCCGAACTCGACCCGGAAGCAAGCTTCCGGAACAGTAACAAAAATCGGAGATAAGGAGCTAAAGATATAAAGATATAAGGAGATAAGAAGAGATAAGAAGAGATAAGGAAATAAAGAGATAAGAAGAGATAAGGAAATAAAGAGATATGGAGATATAAAGAGAGATAAAAAGAGATATTGAGAGAAAAAGATTGGAGATAAAAAAGTAATAGAATATAATTCATAATCGCGATTATGTAAAATAGCGTCCACATAGCTTTGCGGACGCTCTCTTTTCTACCTATGCCTCTATCCGCTTCTCAGCTTCTTGCTGAGCCTCTGCCTCCAGCCGCTCCTTTGCCTCTATCCGCTCC
>CAYSJG010000019.1:6682-15870 GCA_964431295.1 uncultured Sangeribacter sp.
CCTCTATCCGCTCCTCAGCTTCTTGCTGAGCCTCTGCCTCCAGCCGCTCCTTTGCCTCTTGCTGCTCGTTTGCTGTCTGCTTTTTTTGTTACTGTTTCGGAAGCTTGCTTCCAGGGCAAGTTTCTTTCGGTCTGCTCAACCAATCTTGCTGCTTGTGTGTTAAAATTATGTAACTTGAGGCTTGTAAATCAGGCAAGTTCTTTAGGTCTCTTCTGACTAATAATCAATTTTAATATTATAAAAACACAATGGTATGAAAAGCGTAGTAACGATGTTAATGGCCATAGCACTCCTCCCGGGCGCTATTATGGCTCAGAATGTGAGCAAACAGGAAGCCAAGGCTCTAAATGCCTTTCTCTGTCAGACTGCTGCAAAAGGGGGTACCAATGCTTCTGCCCTTCTTATGCAAGGCAGCAATCCCGCTGACGCTCCCGGGGTGAAGGTTGAAAATGGCCACGTCACCGAGATAGACTGGAGCGGCAAGAATCTTGCCGGCAATCTTAATCTTTCTAACTTTCCGGCATTGACTAAGGTGAATATCAATGACAATCAGGTAGCTACTCTGACTCTTGACAACAACGCCGCATTGGTGGAGGTCAATGCGTCGCGCAATCGCCTGAACGCTATCTCCATCAACAATGATCCTCAGCTTCAGATCCTGCGTCTCAACCGCAATCGGCTTTCCGAGCTTGATCTTTCCGGCACTCCCCTCTTGAAAAAGCTTAATGTGGCGGCCAATTTCTTCGTGGCCCTGGATATATCCAACGCGTTTAATCTCGTATCGCTCAACTGTATGAGCAATCGCATCCAGAATCTGGATCTCTCGGGATGTCAAAGTCTGCAAAATTTATATGCGGGATATAATGATATTACGACAATGGAGCTCAGCGGGCTGGAGTCACTGCAGAATCTGAATGTCACATCCAACAGGCTCTCAAAATTTTACGTGCAGAATCTTCCGGCTCTCCGTACAGTCTTCTGCTCGGACAATCACATGACGCAGTTTGCGGCCAACGGTTGTGACAAGCTCCTCGATGTATACGCTCCTTATAATGACTTGACAACATTCAGTGTGGAGGGTTGCAGCAATCTTGCCACGGTGAATCTCGCCTGGAATGATCTCACCTATCTCGATCTGTCCGGCCTGAATTTCCTGCAGCGTGTCAATGTAGCCAACAATCAGCTTGTGACACTTGATGTATCCTTCTGTCCGATGCTGACCACACTTAATCTTGCCGGCAATTCGATGCTTACGGATCTGCGTACCGAGGGTGACACCGAGCTTCGCCAGATTGTGGGCACATGGGACAGCTGGGAGTAGTCAGTTACTCTCTTAGTGACAGGGGGCTGAAAATGTGATTTAAGCAAACCCTTTTCATCCCAATATATAGTAGCGATCCCTCTGCGGCGTAATGTCAGTGGAGGGATCTCTCATATAGTAAGAGATAATTCAAGAAAATACAGAAATCATGCAAAAAATATGAGTGATAATATTAAAATACCATAAGAAATGACTAAATTTGTAGTATGAAAAACAAAGTGATAGCCGATGCCGGCAGTACTAAAGTTGAATGGCTGTTGCTCTCTGAAGCGGGCGCAGTGCTCAGTCGTGTGACGAGCGATGGCCTGAATGCGCTATTGGCAGATTCAGCGGAGGTGGTGCGTCATTTTACAGAAGCTCGCGCAGGCCTCGGCCAGTCTGAATCCGTCAGTGAAATCCATTATTACGGCGCAGGGTGTGCCACCCCCGCGGCGAATGCGAAAATTCATACCGCTATCGAATCGGTGTGGACTGCCGGAGTTGTGCACGTGAGTTCGGATCTGGTGGGGGCAGCCCGTTCGTTATTAGGACGCAATCGGGGTATAGCCTGTATATTGGGCACCGGCAGCAATTCCTGTCTGTATGACGGCTCGGATATCGAGTCCAATGTCCCTTCGCTCGGATATATACTCGGCGATGAGGGTAGCGGAGCCGCATTGGGCAAGCGTCTTGTGGCCGATGTGTTCAAAGGCCAGTTGCCGGAGTCAGTGCGTCGAAAATTCTCCGAGATATACCATATCGGTATACCTGAAGTGCTGGAGAAAGTGTACCGCACCCCTGCCCCCAACAAATATCTGGCCTCTCTGGTCCCTTTCCTCAGCAGTCATCTGTGGAATCCGTATATTTACAATCTGGTGCTGGAGGAGTTTACACGCTTTATCACACGCAATATAGCCATGTATCCAGGCGCTCACAGTCTGCCGATATGCTTCACCGGTTCGATAGCTTATTATTTTCAGAAAGTACTGAGTGATGCCATGGAACGCCAGGGGTATGAAGTGGCAAAGATATCGCGCACTCCTATGGAGGGTCTTATCACCTTCCATTCGGGATGCTGAGACCTACTCCGCTCTCAGCCTAATAGCAAACTGAATGTCAATGGAAGTAAAAAAATCAGCAAATGACGTGGCAAAGCGGTGCTTGCGCACAGTGGGTAAAGTATCGGTCTGCGCTTTGGCAGCCTTCTCTGTCCTTGCATCCGGAGGAGAGTCTCTTCATGCGCAGAATGATTACTGGTATCAGCGCGTGAGCCTCTTTGACAAGCTCCCTATACGCCCCGGCGATATAGTATTTCTGGGCAACAGCATAACCGACGGTGGAGAGTTTCAGGAGCTTTTCGGGCGTGAAGATGTGAAAAACCGCGGGATAGTCAGTGACGTGATATCCGGTGTGAGAAAGCGTCTTGACCAGGTGACCGTCGGTAATCCGGCCGCCATCTTTCTGCTCATAGGTATCAATGACGTGTCTCACGGCAAGTCAGCCGGTAAGATAGCCGCCGATTATGAGATACTGGTCCGGGAGATACGCGAGAAAAGTCCGCAGACACGGCTTTATGTGCAGAGTGTGCTGCCGATCAACAATGATTTTAAAAGATATAAGAATCTGCTTGGACGCGAGGAAGTCGTGCCGGCGCTCAACAGCCTGCTCAAGCAGATTGCAGAGCGCAACGGGGCTGTATATGTAGACCTGTGGCCGGCGTTTGCCGATGCTTCTACGGGGAAGCTGCGCCGCGAGTTGACCAATGACGGGCTGCATCTCTCAGGCGAGGGCTACAAAGTGTGGGCCTCCGAGCTTATGCCTTATGTAAGTACAATGCAGATAAACAGCGATACATATCATGAAGAAAAATAAGTCATATATAATAGGCAGGATATCGTCGGGGATACTGGCATGTGGAATATTGTCATCCGGTGTCGCTGCTCTTATCACCTCTCCTGTGTCGGTATCGGCTCAGAATGAAGGAGCCCGGGTGCTGTATATCGAGCCTCTGTTTGAATATGTGACAGCACCAGATTCGATGCAGAATCTCGATGAGCGTTCGGAATATGTGGTGACTCATTTCTGGGACAGGATGGACTTTACGAGTCGTAAGGCCATTGACCAGAATGCTCTCAATCATGCCTTCGAGGTGTATGTGAGCGCTATGCCTTTCTCTGACAGAGATGTGGTGCATAAGTCTGTGAGGAGATTGCTGGACAGTATGAAGGGTAATTCCGTACTGACGCTTCAGCTGACAAAGGCGGCCGAAGAGTCGCTTTATGGTCCGCGTGCGGGTATGTGGAGCGATGAGGTGTATATTCCCTTCCTGAAGGCTGTCATCGCAGATAAGGGGATCGCTCAGCAGCGTAAGGAGCGATATGGCATGCAGCTGGATATTCTGCAGAAGACAGCTCCCGGCAAACGGGCCCCGAAATTCCGCTATCGGACTGCCAAGGGGAATTATGCCGACTTCCAGCCCGACACAGAGTATACGATTCTGGAATTTGGCGATCCGGGATGTGATGACTGTCATTTCGCACGTCTGAAGATGGAGATGGCTTCCGATCTGGCCGATCTTATAGAGGCCAAGCGGGTCAAGGTCTATTTCATCGTCCCCGATGTGGATCCGGACGAGGAGCGAGAGACACTTGAGAGTCTGGCTGAATATCCCTCGGCATGGACTTCCGGGGTGGGCTACGGTGTGGATAATCTTTATGACATACGTATGACCCCGTCATTCTATCTTCTTGGCAATAAAGGTGAGATAATTGTAAAGAATACCGATGTCAGCGGCATGCTTGACGCCCTTCGTGATAAGATTGCCGGACAGAAATAAGAGTATGCTTACAATTACCTCGAATTAACAATACGAGGAATTAGGAGAGCCTAAACATACTCAAAGAGATGAAATAAATATGTTGCAACTTATAAAGAAACTATACATCCGGTCCTGCGGATATTCCTATACCAATCTCGGGAGACTCTTTTTGCGTCTCTTCGTCGGGATAATGCTGATTCAGTTTGGTGTAAGGCAGATAGCGGATTTCGACAGCTTCAGTCAATTATTTCCTGCAATATGGGGGATGTCGCCCGAGACATCGCTTGTGGTGCTGATAGCAGTGGAGATGATATGCTCGGTATTCATCATGTTCGGTTTTCTGACGCGTGTGATGACGATACCGCCTTTTGTGGCGATGATCGTGGCGGAGTATCAGCTCCTGCCCCACCGCATGGCCTATATGACCGACTGGCAGTCGCAGGCGTTTCTGCCGGTGATGTTTATGGGGATATACTTTTTTATCCTCCTTGTAGGTCCCGGCAAGATTTCCATAGACTATTTTTTGTCATTGCATTTTATCCATACGGCCAATCATGACGAGGCCGAAGAGCTTGAGGAGGTATAATGTCATCAGAAAGTAAAATAGTGTCAGACTCGGAGAAGTCAGGTCGCGATCGCGTGGCAGTGCTGATATCCGGCGGTGTCGACAGTGCCGTGGCGGTGGACAGACTCGTGCGCGAGGGGACTCATGACCTTCATCTGTATTATATACGCATAGGTATCGACACTGACGAGGGGGACTGTTCGGCGGAGGAGGATATCGAGATGTGCACTCTGATAGCGCGCAAGTACGGTCTGCCATTTGAGGTGGTGTCGCTGCATGAGGAGTATTGGGACCATGTGATGGCTTATGCCCTCTCCACGGTGAAGCAGGGCCTTACTCCTCATCCGGACATGATGTGCAACCGGATGATAAAATTCGGATTTTTCGAGGAGCGTTGGGGCAAGGATTATGACAAGGTGGCCACCGGCCATTATGCCGACATCCGCGAATATAACGGTAAAAGATATCTCGCCACGGCGGTGGATCCGGTAAAGGACCAGACAGATTTTCTGGCCCGCATATCAGGGCGCCAGTTGAGCCATCTGATGTTTCCTCTCGGCGGTATGACCAAGCGAGAAGTGCGTGAGGCGGCGGCAGCCGCCGGGCTGCCCAATGCTTCGCGCAAGGATTCTCAGGGTATATGTTTTCTTGGTAAGATCAACTACAACGACTTCCTGAAGCGTCATCTCGGAGAGCGCAGAGGCCCGGTGATAGAGATAGAGACCGGCAGAAAGATCGGCGAGCACCATGGATATTGGTTTTACACCATAGGCCAGCGTAAGGGCCTGGGACTCAGTGGCGGTCCGTGGTTTGTGGTGCGCAAGAACATCCGTGACAACGTGGTGTATGTGTCGCGTGGCTATGACACTCCGCGTCAATATGGCCGTGAGTTGCCCCTTGAAGAGATGCTTTGGATCACCGGCAATCCCTTTGCCGGCGAGACGCCGGGGATAGTGCCTGGTGAGGACGGCAGGCTCAGGGTGTCGTTTAAAAACAGGCATACCCCTCTCTTTTTGGATGCGTGGCTTACCCCGACATCTCACGGAGGCTACCTGCTGACTTCCGACGAGGATGTGCAGGGGATAGCTCCGGGTCAGTTTGGTATAGTCTATACCCCCGACCGTCAGCTTTGTCTCGGGTCAGGGATGATATCCGGATGAGATGCGCTCGAGAGCGAATGATTATGTAACGATATTATAGATCTTGTGAAAAAAAGATTATGATGGGACGAAGACATGAATTGCGATTGATAGGCATCACTTACAATCAGATAGAATCCGGAGTGTATGCCTTGATACTTGAAGAGGTCGGAGGGAGGCGCCGCATACCGATAATAATAGGATATCCGGAGGCTCAGGCCATAGAATGCAAGTTGCAGGAAGTAGTGACTCCGCGTCCGCTGACCCATGATTTAATAAAGCAGATATTCGATGTGTTCAATCTCAAGCTTCTGTGTGTGGAGATACGTAAATTATCCAACGGCGTCTTCGCAGCGTGGCTTGTGATGGAGGGTCCTGATGGGTCAATCGCCAGAATCGACTCCCGCAGCAGTGATGCGATTGCCGTGGCGATACGCACCGGGGCTTCGATCTATACATCTTCCCAGGTGCTCGACGAAGCCGGTTTTTCGCCCCGCAGTAATGACAGGGATGCAGATAAAGAGGGAGCGGACTCCAAGGCTTCAGCGAGCGAAGGTTTGTCGGCGAATACGGAGGAAGAGGACTTCTCCGCATATACGGACTCTGAATTGCGCGAGCAGATAGAGCTTCTCGCCAAGGAGGAGAGATACGAGGAGGCGGCGAAGCTGCAGGCAGTGCTTCGGGAGAGGGAGAATGGCAATGGAAATAGTAGAGATACTTATGTAATATAGCTTGTAATAAAGCTCAGGACATATATGAAGAATCGTAAGAAAAGAGTAGAGACGATAGTAGAATTGATCAAGACGCGTTGTATACCGAGTCAGGACGAGCTGGCACGTCTGCTGGCCGAGCGCGGCTATAATGTGACGCAGGCCACCCTCTCGCGCGACTTGAAAATGCTTCATACCACAAAAGTGCCTACTGACCGCGGCACGTACGCTTACGTGTTGCCTGACAGCAATTCACTTAAAGACAAGTTGCTGGCGGTCGGCCAGCTGGAGATGAACGCCAATTACCAGAGCGGCTTTATATCTCTGGAAATTTCCAACAATATAGCGGTGATAAAGACTCGCAACGGATATGCCTCGGGGCTTGCTTATGACATAGATATGAGTCACTCTCCCGAAATACTCGGCACCATACCGGGGTCGGACACTATTTTTGCAGTGCTCCGTGAGGGAGTGACCCGTGAGCGGGCCATAGAGGTGATGTCACGCTTTCTGCCGCTTGATGACAGGCAATATAATAAGGATAATTAAGATTTTTCAACACTTAGCTTCAGACTATGATAAAGGCGGGCATTACAGGAGGAGAGACGGCATTCAGCGGTGAATTGCTGAGGCTTTTGGTAAATCATCCGGATGTGGAAGTGACGTGTGTGCATGCTCCGGCATATGCCGGGCGGCCGGTCAGCTCGCTGCATCCCGGTTTCATAGGCGAAGAGCGTCTGCTTTTCTCCTCCTCTTTTGATCCTATGGCTCTTGATGTGGCCTTTGTGGTCTCTCCGGTGCATACCTCGGCCGATTGGCAGTCCATTATGGCAGACAATCCCGGCTTGCGGGTGATCTTCAGCCATGATGCCTTGCATCTGGCCGACAGTTTTCAGACTGCTCCGGTGTATGGCCTCTCCGAGATACACCGCAAAGAGATGGTAAGAGGCGCGCGGTGCGCTGAATTGCCCAATCCGGCGGCTTCGCTGGCTCTGCTGGCCACATATCCTCTTGCACGCCATCTGATGCTACCCGCGGGTGTGAAGATCGACATTGAGATGCCGGAGTCGCTTTGCCGGCCTGAGGAGAGAGAAGCTTTTCAAGAACAGGCCCGCCGGGAGATATGCGGCGAGCTCGGACTTGTGCAGTCGAGCTTAGGGGACGGTCTGAAATTGCAGTTTGCCGTTACGGACGCCATCCGCGGCATGCGCGTGTCGGTATCTTTCCCCGGCCGTACATCTTACGAAGAGTTGTACAGAATCTACGACTCCGTCTATGATGATCACAATTTCAGTCACCTTGTGTCGCATAGCGTCGGTCTGGAAGAGGTGACGGGGACGCAGAAATGCGTAGTCTCTCTGCTGAAGCCTTCGCCGGAAGAGATCCGTGTGGAGGGAGTGTGTGACTCGCGTATGCGTGGAGGTGCCGGCGAGGCGGTGCATATCATGAATCTTCTATTCGGACTCTTCGAGAAGACAGGTCTGAGCCTGAAAGTGACGGGAGTCCGCTGATTTACTATAATTTTAAACATTATGTCTGTAAATAAAGTTATCCTGATAGGCAATGTGGGGCGTGATCCGGAGGTCAGGTATCCGGAGAAGGATTTTCCGGTGGCCCGGCTGTCGCTTGCCACCAACGAGAAGCGCGGTGACAACGGCATTGAGGTGACCGAATGGCACACATTGATGATGACCGGTGATAACGCCCGGATTGCGGAGCGTTATATCCGCAAGGGGAGCCGCCTGTATGTGGAGGGCTCTTTGCGCTATCGCGATTATGAGGATAAGATGAAGATCACACGTCGTGTGGCAGTGATAGAAGTGGAGAAGCTCGAGCTGCTCGGTCGTGTCAATTCCTGACAGTAGAATTAAATGTGTATATATACTAAAACGAAATAGTCGGCAATGAGAAAATGGCGAATAGAGGATGCCTCCGAGCTGTATAATATAGGTGGCTGGGGACTGACTTATTTTTCTATCAATGACCGGGGCCATGTCCAGGTGACTCCCCGTCAGGGATCAGCTCCCATAGACCTCAAGGAGGTGATGGATGAATTGCGGCTGCGTGATACATCCGCGCCGGTGCTTCTGCGTTTTCCCGATATTCTGGACGACCGGATACGTAAAATATCCAATTGCTTCGCGCGCGCTGCGGAGACCTACAAGTATGAGGGTGACAATTATGTGGTCTATCCCATCAAAGTCAATCAGATGCGTCAGGTGGTAGAGGAGATAGTGAGCCACGGCAACAAATACAATGTAGGCCTGGAGGCCGGCAGCAAGCCTGAGCTGCACGCAGTGCTGGGTATGGATCCGAATTCGAAGTCTCTGATCATCTGCAACGGCTACAAGGACGAGGACTATGTGGAGCTGGCGCTGCTCGCTCAGAAAATGCGGCGCCGCATCTATATAGTGGTGGAGAAACTCAATGAGCTGAAGCTGATCCTGGATGTGGCCAGGCGTCTTAATGTCCGTCCGAATCTGGGGATCCGCATTAAGCTGACATCCAGCGGCTCCGGAAAGTGGGAGGAGTCGGGAGGAGATGTCTCAAAGTTCGGACTCAATTCCTCCGAGCTTCTTGAGGCGCTCGAATTTCTCCGCAAGAATGAGATGACAGATTGTCTGAAGCTGATACATTTCCATATCGGCAGCCAGAT
>CAYSJG010000020.1:0-13691 GCA_964431295.1 uncultured Sangeribacter sp.
GTCATATTTTATGATAAATCGCTATATCTCAGCCTGATTAAAATATGTTAATTTTTCTTTCGATTTGTTAATCGCGCCCGCGGGGATTGCGATGATAGATTGGAGATAGACCGGGGATAGATCGGAGATAGATCCGGATAGAAATTGGGACCGCGACAGCACGCCCCATAACTACGACCGACATCATAACTATTATTGCGATTAGAGCGATTAGAGCGATTATAATCGGGTATTAAGCCGGCGCGCCCCCGATTTTGGTCGGGGGCGCGCTGATGTCAGACAGGTGTCAGACCGAGATCAGACAGGTCCTACATGGGTGAGAGATGGATCAGAAGGAGAATGAGGCGGCGAGGCCTACAGATATATCATCTGCGTATGGAGATATGGCGAGATCGTGCTTTACCGCCCACGGGCGTGTAAAAATGTAGGCGCTTGCCGTGCCAATGGCAGCCCCTGCGACCACATCCCACCAATGATGCTTCTTGGAGACTACCCTACCGACAGCGGTATATGTAGCCAAAGCATAAGCCGGGATACCCACCTTCCAGCCATAACGTCTCTGAATATAGGCAGCCGAAGCAAACGCGATTGTAGAATGACCGGATGGAAAGGAGTGATAATTGCTGCGGTCCGGGCGAAGTTCACGCACAGAATATTTAAGGATAAGCATCGAACCGACAGCCGCCGCCGCGGTAAATGCGCCTTGCTTCAACCCCTCCCAGTCCTTGAGGATACATGTGGAGGCGATGGCTGTGACCGGCAACAAGATGGCAACCACATCTGTGGAGAGAGCCACACCTTTTTGAGCTTTTGTCAGTTCCAAGGGGGCCATTGGCGCCACATCGGGATAATAAAAGTCCTGAGCTTTGGCCACGGGAGCAAAAACCGATATTAGAGCCACAACTATCACGAGGGGATTCAGAAAATATTTCATATCTGTAAGAGCAATTATGTAGCTACAAAAATTGGAGAAATTTCGGCAGAAAGATAATCAGCCCTACCACAACCGCGGCGAATACAAACAGAAGTACAGCCCCGGCGGCAATATCCTTACATTTACCTACCAGCGGGTCATATTCTCCCGATACCCTGTCAGCGAGTGTCTCTATGGCCGTATTGAAAGCCTCCGCCATTAGCACACCGCCGATACACAAAATCACAAGACACCATTCCGTGGCACTGATATTTAGCCAGCATCCGCAGGCGATCACAATTGCGGTCACCGCGAGATGTATGCAGGCATTCGGCTCTTGAAAAAGCTTAATGATGCCGGAGGCGGCATATTTGAAAGAGAGTCCTCTCTTCCTCCAAGACCATTGCTTATTGTCCATCAGTAATCGTATTCAAGCGAGAGTTGATCCACATACAGACATGTACCTGTGCCACCGGTAAAATAATCTCCGTACTTAGAGGCGGCACATGTAATCTGGATGTATGTAGGCACCCTTGATGTGGAGCGATAATTCAGTTCAATCTCAAATTCCTCCCAGCCGTTGGTATCCGATCCCCTGATAAGCTCACCATACGCAATGATAGAAGAAGCATTGGGATTAAACAGCTGTCGGTTTTTAGGATTAGTGCGAATCTCGTAGGTAGAGGTCCAGTCGGTCATAGCGATGTAAATATGACAGCTGTCAGGCCGTTGCATAAGATACTTGTATTCCGTAGAAGCATAGTTGATGGGCTCCGAATGGAATTTATAATATCCTCTCAGCTTAACAGGGCGCACACCCCAAGGTCTGCCGAAGTCCAGTATGCCGTTAGTGCCGTCCACTCTTGCAAACTGTCCGGTGTATATAGAGCCGGCGGCAAGTTTGCCGATACCGGCGATACCGACAAATTTAGTCTCACACTTAGCGCTGAGACCGGATCCTGTGGGCGTGTCCTCGCTGGGCACCACATTGGACTCCCCGAGCGTTGCGGCTCCGGTATTGCCGGTATCCCAAAAGCTGACACCATCCTCAGCCCAGGGGCACCATACATTCTTATTCTTCCACCATTCATCGAAATCACCATCCACAAGATCCTGAGTAGCCTGAGTAGTGACCTCCACTTCATTGCCGATATTTTCGCCCGAGACAGCCCTTACCACATACTTAGTAAGAGGCGTCAGATGGTCAATTCTGACAGAGAAAGCGCCCGCAGTCTGCCTTACATTCTCCTTAGGCACATCGATCCACTCCTCGCTGTCGTCCGGGCGGTACTGGAAAGTATTCTCCACATCTGCCGGACCATCGCCGTAGGCCCAGATTACCTGTGACCACGCGTCCACGCGAGAAGTCTGTACGATAAGTTCAGTCTTCTCCACATACACGGTCCAGTCCTCAGTGCGGTCCCAGCAAGTGACAGCCACACGCAGCGGTCTGGAAAGATCAATTACTCCCGGCTTAAGGTCCGGCACCATAGTATAGAGCCCCTCCGGGCCGAGTTTCAGACTCAGCAGCGTGAGCTTCGCGAGGTCTGCCGTCTCAGGCACTCTCACCACAATACGCCGTCCGATCTCATCGACCGTCGTTTCCCCGATCTGTCCCTCGATGTTGAAATATCTTTCGATAGTCTGATCGGCGGTGACAAGCCACGGATAATTCTGATATTTCGAGAGATTGACCACTATGGGAGTGCTCATGTCGAAAGTGCCGTCAAGCAGATCAGGATCGACAGAAGCACCTTCAGAGTAGCTAAACTCCGTAAACCTC
Source organism: uncultured Sangeribacter sp. (assembly GCA_964431295.1). GTDB lineage: Bacteria > Bacteroidota > Bacteroidia > Bacteroidales > Muribaculaceae > Lepagella. The sequence continues at coordinate 2,697 of CAYSJG010000020.1, forward strand.
ACATTTCTGATATCTACAGTTTCATCCAGATATACAGTAGCGCGATAATTGAGCGAATCAATGTCAGCCTCCTTCATCTCTCCCTCTGCCGCAAGCGACAGGATATATTGCGGTATCCGGGGATAAGGTATGTCATTCTTTATACATCCCGTTAACGCCATAAAGAGCAATACCGCCGTGAGGATTGCCGATGATTGAATATGCTTATAATTCATAATGAAACTGAAAGGAAGAGAGTCTAAATATGTACCGCGAGTCCGAAAGCGAGGTTAAAGAGATTGATCTTGAAATTCGCTCCGGAAGTAAATCTGTTGCCGACAGGCTCACCGTCGACGGTCTGCCTTTCGTTGCGCAGGTAAAAGCCGAACACACCGAAAGAGACATTAAACGAGACATTCTTCATCACAAAAACACATACACCCGGTGAAAAGGTCAGCCGGGCCTCCATATTGGTAGTATGCGTTCGCTTGATTTCACCGTCATACGGTCGGTTGAAATCGCTGTTGCCTGACGTGAATGACAGCTCCACCTCATTGAATATACCAAACCGTCCCCTGCGTGTGATGCCGAAATACTGCTGCAATGCTACAGCCGCAGTGTAAGACTCGGAATTATAATCAATATCCTTGAGCGAAAAATTCATATCCTCATCGATGTCGAGCTTGAGCGAACCGAGGGAAGCCTTGGAACGAGTATAGGCGAAACGCGCACCGAGCGAGAGATTGTTTTTAATAAAATAGCTGATATAAGGCTTGATCTGAAACTGATGAGCCCCCATATCGATATCATCCAGAAGGTCAAACATCCCGAGATCGCTTACCGAAAAATCCCCGTAAGAAGCAGTAAGGCCAAACGACCATGTGCCTTTGGGAATGAAGAGCATATTGAAAAGTCCGCGGTCGAACCTTGAGAAATTTTTTGTCTTCAGCACCATAGGGATGGTATCCCCGCGATACACCACCTTTTCGTCAAGGTCAAGCCTGAGCTGATCGTCCACCACTCGTGAATGCCCCTTGAGCAGCGTCTTGACATCGCTGATCATGGAGTCCGGCACCCATACAAGCCGTCCACCCTCGCGCATCGAATCCTGTGGAGCTACATCTACGGAGTCAGCAGGTATGATTCTTGTCTCCGTAGTAGTGGTGACTTTTGTGGTGGTCACACTTTTCACAGCGCGCTGAGCCGCACTCTGATCAATCTGGGCAGCGGCAGAAAAGCAGACGGTGGAAGTCACCGCGATTCCCAATGAGAAAAATAATCGTGAGATGCCCATAGTCTACAGATAGAATACCGCTCCGAAAGAGATGGAGAACAGGTTGATTTTAAAATTAGCCGACCGCGAATGTCTCCTTGACACATATATCCGGTCAGTGGTAGTCTTATAGTCACTGTAAGAGAAGCCGAGCACACCGATGTTGACCTCCATGGCCGAATAGTCGTTAAGGAAGAGTATCAGACCGGGAGTCAGACCGACATCGAAATTGAAAGCCCTCTCATACGAGCCGGAAATATCCTCCCCTTTGCCGACCATTATTTTGGACTGGCCGCCGCCGAGAGAGAGCTGCACCTCGTTGAAGAATCCGAAGCGCCGTGAGCGTCCTATGGAGAAATAATTGCGATAGATAGCCGAAGCCGTATAGGTATGCGAAAGCCTATAGAGGTTTTCTATATTGTATTCGGTATCCGAAGCGAGCACGACATCCGCACTTTCAAGCTTGGTAAGAGAGCGGGCGTAGCTAAACCGTGCGCCGGCCGCCATATCATCCTTAAAGGCAAAAGCGAGCATCGGCGATACCTTGAAACTGTAGGTGTCGCCCGAAATGCCCTCAAACACGAGAAACTGATACTTGTTCTGGTTGGACTGAGAGTAGGAAACGGAGAGACCCGTAATCCACTGTCCCTTGGGCACGAAGACCACCGATTCGATATCCCTCACAAACGACTCTTGACCCCGCGCGGCCAGAGGGCACAGGGTCAAGAGTATGCATAAGGGGAGCAATCGGCGTATAAACGCTTGAATCACAGTGTTCATTTAAGTCATTTTACAGTGACTTGACTACTCGTATACGAATTCGAAATCATCGGCATAGAGAGTGGATCCTTCACCACCGGTGAAGAAGTCGCCATATTTAGATGCCGTGCAGACCACAATCACATAGAGGGGCTTCGATGTCTTCGCGGCCGCCCTGTATTCCAGAGGTATCTCCACACGCTCCAGAGCGCCGTCGGGGCCGAAGTTGACAGCTTCCCAGGACACCTGGCCATAGGCGAGGATGGCGGGATCGGCGGGGTCAAACAGCTTGGCCTGGTTCTTGGTCCTCACCTCTATCTTCTCGTTGGTCAGAGCCACATAGATCTGTCCGTGGTCGGTGTCGCCCTTCACAAGCGGATGCTTGCCGGCGTTCTTTACCTCCTGCACTGTGCCGGGACGGTAGTTCACCCATACACCGAGTTTGTCGGGATGAGAACCGTTGAAGTCGCGTCCGAGTCCGAGTATGCCGTCAGTGCCGTCAAGAGTGAATGTTCCGGTGAACATATTGCCGGCGGCAAATTTACCGATTCCGAATACAGTCGCTTTCTGCGAACGCATCTTGCAGCTCTTCGCTCCGCTGTGGAACATATCCGTGGAGCCCTGCGTCAGCGTCACGCTTGCTATCACAGAGCCATGGTTGCCGCTGTCCCAGAAAGTGCTTGTGCCGTCTGCCGAAGGCATCACAATCTTGCTGTTGCCTGTATAGCCGCTCCAGTCCTCCATCGAGGCGTTCGGGAAGATGAACTTACCCTCCGTGGTGAAATACTGCGACTCGGAATTGAATCCTTCCGCCACAGCCTGATACTCATATCTCGTGCCGGGTTTCAGTCCGTTGAGCACGACGCTGAAGCTCGTGCCTCCCGAACGGAGAGCCTGCATCTTCGACATATGCGCTCTACGCGCCTTGCCTCTCGCGGCCTCCGAAGCGAGAACGGTGGACCATTCCGAGGTTCCGGCCTCGCGGTAGCGTATGCCGGGATTCACAGCGTCGGCGTTCACGATACTTCCGGAGAGAGTGGCACGTGTGGCGCGCACTGCCAGCTGGTCGGCACTCTTGTCGGGAACTGGATCGGCGGTTACGGGATCATCGATCACGATGGCCCCCTCGCCCACAGCCAGACGGATAGCGACAGCCGTTGACTTGCCATACTTATCCACTACATTCAGATTGAGCACATACTCAGTGTCGCGCTCAGCGATATTATTGAGCCATGCGGCCGAAAGCGTCAGATAGGCCGACACGAGATTGCGGTCCTCCTTGTAAGTCTCCTCCCAGAGGATACCGGAATTCTTGATCTGCTCCTTGACTGCATCGGTAGCCAGAGGCAGGTCGATGTCGTCGCTGGGAAGATTGAGCGCTACATAATCATCACTGCTGAGATAGAGATGCTCCACACTTCCGAATGCATTCACCTTGATATATTTGTCGGTAAACGCCCCGGCATTGGCTATAATCTGCTTGTTGATGTCAAACTCCACACCATTTACAGCGGGGCGGCCGTAGATTTCGACCTCATCCTCCACAAGTACTTCGGAGTCATCCACAGTGATGGTCAGGAAAGCGCCGCCGTCAGTAGGATCGGAAGCATCGGGATTATATGAGAAATTAAGCACATATTCATGAGCCCTCTCCACATTGGGGATCACCTGAGTCTTGGTGAAATCCGCTCCCGCGGCGTTCTTGCCGGTGACAGTGACGGTAAGGTCCTTGTCGGCATTTGGCATCATGAAGTATCCCTTGGCGTATGTCATATTCTCAGCATCGAAGTCGAGCGAAGCACGCGAATGCGCCACATTGACCTTCCAGTCCTTCATAAGCTCCGCATCCACAGTATTGCTGTTGACGGAGACCACCACATTGGCGATGCGGCACTTCAGCACCACATTCTCCAGACCGCCGTTGATATCGAAAGGCTGGTATCCGCGATAAAACTTAGAGTCGAAAGATGCGGAAACAGAGTCACCGGTCCATGCCTCGGCCACATAATGTCCGTTTTTAAGATTGATGCGCTCCGGCACATTCTCTATACCCTGGTACTTGTGCAGAAGTCCCTTGGCGCCCGAGATATATACCACACAGTTGGAGCTGAGATCTTCGGGGCTCTGTTCGGCACGAGTGACATCGGAATTGACCACAAGCCTCATGCAGAGCTCACCCTCACCATCCCGATCGAAAGGCTCGTCGACAGAGCAGGACTGCCCCATGAAGCCGAGCACTGCCGCACCGGCCATCAAGCTGACGTATTTCTTTATATTTTTCATTTTGCAATTCCTTTAGAGGGTTACTTTGTCTCGAGCTTGAGAGTGAATGTTGTCGTGCCGTTGGCATCGGTGATGGTCATCACGAAGTCATGCTGTCCGGGGCCGAGGAACGAAAGCATCGGCATGAAGCCCGTTATGTCCAGAGGCACGTTGTTCTTTCCTACCACGCCATCCTTGACGGGGAAGCCGAGATTCACAAGGCTCTCCTCGAGATCGCCCGGGTTCACGAGGTCGAGATGCTCGCGCAGGCCAACGCCCTCGAGCTCCTCTGGTGTCAGCGTGTTCGATTTGATATCCACGGTAAAGCCGGTGATGCCGCCTTCGGCCTCGGATATGATCGTCATGGCGCAATAGAGATTGTCACACAGATTGCGGCCGTTGACATCGAGCTTGTTCTTGCCGGCGTTCTCGCCCGCAGGCTCCATGGGCTCGACAGCGGGCGTCTTCTTGTCGTCAGGTGTAGGAGGATTCGGATTGTCGGGAGTCTCGGGGTCGCCCTCCACGGGACGCATATCGTCTGTTATGACGTCCTCCTCGTCATCTACACTGAGATTCATATCCACAACCTCTACAGAGGCATCCACGGTCAGAGAAGCATCGGCATCTCCCTCACCGTCCTCTGCGGCGCTGTGGAGTCTGAAAGTGATGCGGTAGTGAGTGCCGGGAGCCACGTTGTCATAAGCCTTGGTCTCCACGACATCCGCACCGTCCACATTGCCCTTGAAAGTAGCTGCGAGCGTCTTGGAATTCTCCACATAAGCGAAATGTCCGCTGCGCTCTTCATCAGCGGCGGTAAAGTCGAGAGTCCCCTGCTCTCCCACCACAACCGTCACCTTGGAGTCGGCGCTCATGGCAGCCTTGAGTCCGGGAGCAAACACGATGCTCACTCTCACATTGGCGAGTGTAGCCACAATAGGATCCACATCGTCAGTGACGCGGCCCGAGCTGATAATAAACTGTGTCTGCCCCTTGAAGTATGGAGCTTCCCAAGCAGCGTCGGCATTGTCGCCGTAAGTGGCTACTGCCGTAATGGCACCGACAGGGAGGGTCACGATCTCAGGCATCTCGCCGTAGAGATAAGTAGCCACCGGGCTCTCCTTTCCCTCGAGATAGAAATTTACAGTAAAGTCATCGGCGGTCGGGACTGCACGGGTGACCATTCCGGGACGATTGAACACTTGCTGTATGCCGTCCTCGTTTTTCAGCTCCGGCAGCAGCGATGACTTCATGACCTGACCGGTCTCGCCAGTGGAGTTTCCATCGGGAAACGGATCATCCTTCGAGCAACTGCCCAGCACGAATGCCGCCGCGAGAGTCAGAAATATCTTAAGATGTTTTTTCATCGTAAATAAGTCTTAGTAATTGAGTTTTACATTGTCGATAGTCAGCACTGAGCCGGTGGCCAGTGACTTCGAGGCATTTGTGCCGAGCTTATGTCCGCCATCCACACCGGGAACGCCGCTCACACCATCAATATTGCCGGAGGAAGGCATATTCACACCTATCGTAGTGCCCTTGGTGGAACGGAATACAATCTCCATATTGGCAGCCTTGCGTCCGAAAGCATAGTCGGGCATATTCACAGTCAGCGTCTTCATTGAGGATGAAGAGGCAAGATCCTGAGAAACATTCGCAATCACAGTACCGTCAGCGGCTGTGATCTTGACAGTCACACAACCAACCTCGCTGCCATAGGGGACATAGGAATAATCGAATGTCAGCGACTTCGGGCGGCATGTGAATGCCTTGGCGGCGCGATGCTCCGACCCGTCATAGCTGTAAGTGCCGAATATTAGCTCACCGCTGCTGCGTGAAGCGATGCTTGCCGGCAGATTTGGATTATAATAATTATAAGTCCAGGCACCCCAGTTCTTATATTCAGGCTCAGTGCCGACGTGATCGTAAGCCACGCTGCGGATGACAGTCTGACCGTTGGAGACATAAGTCGAGGGGACAGTAAACCATGAATTGATTGTCGAAGAGCCGGTCCAGCAGGTAAGCGGATTGAGCGAAGCCCATCCTGTAGGCTCATAGATAGATATAGACTCGGTGTTATAGCATTCTTTCTTCACACCGGCTTTGTATTTACCGCCGGAATTGACACTTGACATATTGATAGTCTGTGTCGTCTCCGAGAAATCGCCGTTGGGAAGCGCAGTGGCTGCCTCGGCGGAGAAAGTGACCTCGTTGCCGGAGAGCGAGCCGTCGGCATACAGCGAAGTCTTGGCGGTATAATTGGCCGAAGGAGTAAGCCCCGTCACGGTGATGACACCTGTCTCGGCATTGCGGGCGAGACGGCTTTCGGCCACCTGCTCACCATTGAGATACACCTTGGCCGTACTGGTGATGATGTCGAGCTGCGAAGCATCCGCCGCCTTGATGAGCAAAGCGCCGTAAGTAGAAAAGCCATCAGCCTCGACAGTATATTCAGGAGAGGTCACACTGACAGTAGTCTCAAGACGTTTCACACCGCAGAGGTATACCTGCAGAGGTATCTCCGCACGGTCGGTATCCGGGATATTGAGAGTATACGTATAAGTCTTGGTCTCGACAGCACGTGTATGACGTTTGCGCAGCACCTGGGCCACAGTAGCATCCTTCCAAACACCATGCTTATCCATGGCTTTAAAGGTGATGTCATCCGCATTGTCGCCATTATAATTCATCTCCACGACAGCCTTGCTGCTATTGAGCAGAGCGGAAGAAGAGACTACATCGAGCACAATCGGCACAGTGACCATACGCACACTTACAGGCTCGCTCACGCGGTCATATATATCCTTGGCCACGAAAGTCACAGTGAAGTCTCCTGAGGGCAGATGTACCGGAAGATTGGTGATGTCGATATATGCGTACTTGTCGGAAGTGCCGTAAAGACCCTTGACCACGACACCGGCCTCGGCAAGCTGCTGCTGTTGTGCGGCGGTGGCGGAGCAGAGATCTATCTCATTGCCGAAGGCCGGCGTGTATCCGTCGCCGGTAATGGTCATTGTCACAGCCTTGAATCCCGCAGGGGCGGAGAGATTAAACTTCACGGGAGAGGGGGCGGCAGCCCCGGCATTGGCTTCGAAGAGCGCACCGCTTTCGAAATCGAGCGGAGTCACAGAAGGAGCAGCCGAGACAAACAGTTCATCCGTGAGATCGATGGTGACATCCTCCTTGTCGAGGGTATCGTCGAAGATGATCTCCAGCTGAGCCTGTCCGACATTGCCGTTGTTGACATTCATCGTGATGCTGTAATGCTTGGCAGCCTCGGCAGTAAAGGAGGCCGGCTGCAGATCGGCTGTCTTGCCGCTCTGATTGGTGACATGAATAGTCAGACCGACCTCTCCCGGAGCGATATATACGGGATCGACCGCCGTAGCGGGATAGTCTATGAAGTCATGACCCTCCGTGTGGACAGATGCACTGTAGTCCTTGAAATAGGTCTTGAATGCCTCGGTATATTGTATGCTCACCAGCGAGCTTGCGAGCGTGGCCGTAATGGAAGCCTCAGCGGTGCGTCCGTCGAGGACTGTCACCGTAGCCTCACCATGATAGCAGGGATTACCGAAACCGCCATTGTCCAGTGAACCGTAGTCAGCGGATACGACATACCCCCCTGAAGGGAAATTGGAGGCCGCGTTAAATTCATCAATCGAAGCAAACTCTCTCACCTCGCTTGTAGAAGTCTTGGTGAGTGTGATGGCGAAATCCGCCACATCAGGCACATCGGGCGCCGTTCCGGAACTTCTCAGCACCGGAATTGTGTTCTCCACCTCAGCATTTGTGGTGAGATGAAGCTTGATGCCGCCGGTACCATCCTGTCCCCATGGATTTTCTTCGCTGCAAGACGCCAGCGTCAGAGCGAAGCCTGCCAGAAGACACAGTTGATTACGTACGTTCATAATTATTTAATCGGTTAGTTAATTATCACTACATTGTGCAGACCATACAATATGGCCGCAAAACACCTATACCTTACTATATCATATAGGCAGATACCGGAAACGCGCTATTGAGAAACCCTCTCCGCGACCTCTGCCTATGATATATTTTCTGCAACAAAATTAAAAAAATATAATTTTACTGTCAAATATAGAGCCTATATAGCCCACAATTGGGCCATATTGACCAAAATTGCAAACTATATTTGGAGCAAAATGGCCTATTAAGTGTATTTTTGACCAATTTAGACAAGTCTCCTGACCAGCGGCATACATCGCTATCCGGCTATACAAAACAGGCTATATAAAAAGGGCCACGGAAGCTACCTGCGTCCGCGGAAGAAAGCCCTCATCAGGGAGGCGCACTCCTCCGCCAGCAACCCTCCGTTAACTACAGTCCGCGGATGCAAAGGACCACGCGGCGTTTCGTAGTAGGTATGAAATCCGCGCTTCTCATCCTGCGCGCCATAGACTATTCTGCCGATCTGACTCCATCCGAGCGCTCCCGCGCACATGGAGCAAGGCTCTACGGTGACATAAAGAGTACACTGCGGCAGATATTTACCATTTAGATACTCCGCAGCCGCCGTAATGGCGAGCATCTCGGCATGCGCCGTGACATCATGCAAAGCCTCGGTGCGATTGTGGGCTCGGGCTATTATCTTCCCATCCACCGCCACTACAGCGCCGACAGGGATCTCCCCCTCATCAAAGGCCATGCGCGCCTCTTCGAGAGCCACACGCATCAGCCGCTCATCCTTCTGCTCATCCCTCTCTGTCAAAATACCCATAATCCTTGCGAAGCGTCTTATTCACAACTCTTTAAAAGTGTCTTAGAGCTATTTTTCAACTTATCAGCCACATCCGCCATCAGCCATGCCGGTGTGGAAGTAGCGCCGCATATCCCTATACTCTCCGCTCCGTCGGTCCATTCCATCTTCAGTTCCGAGGGGTCACTTACGAAATATGAACGCGGATTCACCTGCTGACATTCGGAGAAAAGGACCTTGCCGTTGCTACTCTTGGCCCCTCCTACAAATATCACCACGTCATGCTCGCGCGCGAACTCTCTGATTTTAGGGATACGGCTCGCCACCTGCCTGCAGATTGTGTCATACCATTCAAAGCCCTCATCGCCACCCTTGCGCTGACGTATCTCCTCCACTATCTCACGAAAACCGTCAAGCGACTTTGTAGTCTGGGAAAAGAGGCGTATGTCCCGACGCATATCTATGCCGTCGAGATCAGAAATATCTCTGATGACAATAGCATCGCCGGAGGTCTGCCCTACAAGCCCGTTGACCTCGGCATGCCCCGGCTTACCGTAGATGAGTATCAGCGGACGCAATGCGGCATTCTCTACGCGGGCCGGCGTCAAATCCCCTGATGCGTCCGATGCCGAAGAATGCGCCGCTGCCACAGCCTTGATGCGCCGCTGCAGCTGAAGCACTACCGGACAGGTGGCATCTATGATCTCAATGCCGTTGCGTTTCGCCATTTCGTAAGTAGAGGGAGGTTCACCATGCGCGCGGAGCAATACCTTGACATCGCGCAGCTCCCGAAGCTGCTCGTGAGTGATGGTGCGCAACCCCTTGCGCCTAAGCCGCTCCACCTCCGCGGCATTGTGGACTATGTCACCCAGACAATAGAGAGTGCCTGTACGCTCGAGCTCCTCCTCAGCCTTGCGTATGGCCGTGACCACACCGAAGCAGAATCCCGAGCTCGTATCTATCTCGATTTTGCTCATACCCCGGCACGCTCGTGGAAAAGATTGATCAGCCAGTCCATCTGCTCCTCGCGCGTCATACGGTCATTATTGAGGAGCACTGCGTCGGAGGCCATGCGCAGCGGCGACTCCTTGCGCGTCGAGTCGATGCGGTCGCGCTCGCGAATGTTTTCCAGCACAGAGTCATAAGAAGCCGGCTGACCCTTCTCCTCAAGTTCCTTGACGCGCCGGGCAGCCCTCACCTCGGGGCTGGCGTCGACAAACACCTTCATCTCCGCCTCCGGAAATACGGTAGTACCGATGTCGCGGCCATCCATTACAATCCCTTTGCCGCGGCCATACTCCTGCTGGCAGGCCACGAGATAATGGCGCACTGCCGGTATCACCGAGACAGGACTCACGGCATTGCTCACCGCCATGCCACGGATCTCCGCCTCCACATCCTCGCCGTTGAGCAGAGTATGCTGAGTACCCGCCTCGTCGGCGGCCGGCGAGAAACTTATCCTGATCTCCGGAAGAGCCTTGACAAGCGCGTCCTCATCCACCTCATTATCGGCAGATATCATCCCGTGACGAAGAGCATACAGCGTGACTGCGCGATACATGGCGCCGCTGTCCACGTATATATAACCCACCTCCCTGGCAAGAGCACGCGCCATGGTGCTCTTGCCGGAAGAGGAATAGCCATCCACGGCTATCGTGATTTTTCTCATCTGTCGTTACTTTTTAGACCCTGCTGCCTTAAATTTTCAGAGCCTTATTTCTCAGCACCTTTGGCAACGGGCTTTGCCTCCTCCGCAGCCCCCTTAGCCGTCTCATTCTTGGTGCGCACCATACGGAGCACCTGTGCCGAACGGGCCGGGATATACATCTTGAGCCAGCCTTTACCGGCAGGGGAATAGAGGGGGTCGGGCATTGTGAAATGATGTACAGAGTCGTCCACCATGCCGAAGCCGCCGAATTCAGCGGCATCCGAGTCGAGCACGCATGTGTACTCACCTGCCGGGGCAAGAAATCCATAGTCTGCAAACGACCTGTCGGGACTCCAT
>CAYSJG010000020.1:13701-15519 GCA_964431295.1 uncultured Sangeribacter sp.
CCCAGAGCTTCTCCACAGGAAGAGCCTGGAAGTCGAAACATTTGGCCACCAGTTCCACCATAGCGTTGTCAAATGCGTTGAGGAAACGATACTTGAGATCCTGACGGTCCACGAGGTCCCACTGCCGGCGCGCATACTTGTAGCTCCAGCCGTTACCCTCGCGCGGGAAGTCTATCCACTCCGGATGACCGAACTCATTGCCCATGAAGTTGAGGTAGCCACCGTTGATGGTAGCAAGTGTCACCAGACGTATCATCTTATGCAGCGCCATGCCGCGCTCCACGGTGTAGTTATTGTCGCCCACCATCATGTGCCAGTACATCTCCTTGTCGATAAGACGGAATATGATGGTCTTGTCACCCACAAGAGCCTGGTCATGGCTCTCGCAGTAGGATATGGTCTTTTCATCGGCGCGGCGGTTAGTCAGCTCCCAGAATATGGATGTAGGATGCCAGTCCTCGTCACGCTTCTCCTTGATCATCTTGATCCAATAGTCAGGCACACCCATGGCCATACGGTAGTCGAATCCTATGCCACCGTCGCGGAATTTCACCGCCAGTCCCGGCATACCGCTCATCTCCTCGGCGATAGTTATGGCCTCCGGCTTCACATCATGTATCAGCAGATTGGCCAGCGTAAGATATGTAATGGCGTTGGTATCCTCGTTGCCGTCATAATAGTCGGCGTAGCTGCCGAATGCCTTCCCCAAACCATGGTCATAATAGAGCATCGAGGTGACGCCGTCAAAGCGGAAACCGTCGAAATTGAACTCCTCAAGCCAATATTTGCAGTTGGAGAGCAGGAAATGAAGCACTGAGTTCTTGCCGTAGTCGAAAAGCAGCGAGTCCCATGCGGGATGCTCCCTGCGGCCGTCACCGTAGAAATAGAGGTCGTATGAGCCGTCGAGACGACCGAGACCCTCCACTTCATTCTTCACGGCATGGGAGTGGACGATGTCCATAATCACCGCTATGCCGAGACGGTGGGCCTCGTCGATAAGGCGGCGCAGGTCATCAGGAGAGCCGAAGCGCGAAGACGGAGCATAGAAACTGCTCACATGATATCCGAAGGAGCCGTAATACGGATGCTCCTGAATGGCCATAATCTGAATGGCGTTATAGCCGTCGGCCGCGACTCGCGGCAGGATCTTCTTGCGAAATTCCTCGTATGTGCCCACCTTCTCCTCCTGCTGCGCCATACCTATATGGCACTCGTAGATCAGCAGCGGACGAGTATCTGGACGGAAATTGGCGATCTTGAATTTATAAGGACGCGGTGGAGCGTAGACCTGCGCGGAGAAAATCTTCGTATTATCATCCTGCACCACACGGTCGGCATAGGCCGGGATACGTTCACCGGAGCCGCCGGGCCACTCCACAAACATCTTGTAGAGATCGCCGTGCTTGAGCGCTTCGCGCGGCAGTTTCAGCTCCCACACCCCTCCATCGAGGCGCTCGAGCTTATACTCCGGACGAAGCTTCCAATCAGAAAATGTCCCCATAAGCCAGATAGCCGAGGCATTGGGTGCATATTCGCGAAATACCCAGCCCTTGCGAGGCACACGGTGCAGACCGAAATAACGATATGCATTGGCAAATTCACTGAGACTGCCTCCTGTAGAAGCAGTCAGCTCATGGAGCTTTCGCTCCACATCCGCATGACGACCCTCGATGGCGGGAGCGAACGGCTCGAGCCACGGATCGTTGCGCAATATATTTAGTTTCTTGGCCATGATTTCACAAATATAACACTTTTTTCGCGCATTTTCCCCCTACAGGCTCTTAATATTGCCCTCAACAGCTGAAATACAACAAAATT
>CAYSJG010000021.1:0-6083 GCA_964431295.1 uncultured Sangeribacter sp.
GGTAGTCGGTGAAGGATTCCGGCAGCTGTGGCATGGCCTCGGAATAGCATGGCTGGGCGCCCACGTAGTCGCCCCTGAGGAAGAGGAGGTTGCCCAGGGCTATCTGCGCCAGGGCCTTGTCGATGCCGTTGCGCGTGGACTCCTTCACCGCCCTGCGGTAGGAGTCGATGGCCTGCGCGGTATCCTTGCGGCTGAGGTACAGGTTGCCGATGGCGTAGTAGATCTGGTCGAAGTACTGCTTGTTGCGCTCGTAGCGGGTCATGGCCTTGAGCGAATTGACCTCGCTCTTGATGTTGGTGCCGGGGAAGACCTCGCTCTGGCGTATGCGGGCGTTGAACTTGGCTCGGTAGCTGAGGCCCATGCCGCTGCCGGCCTTCTTGTATGCGGCGTATGCCTCCTTGCGGCGGTCGAGCTTCTGGAGCGTCTGGCCCAGCAGGAAGTATATGCGGTTGCGCTGGGTGCCGCTGGCGGCCCTGGCGGCGGCCTGGAGGTAGGGGACGGCCTTCTCGTTGTTGCCGGCCAGCACGTTGTAGTCGGCCTGCACGAAGTTGTACAGGTCGCGGAGTTTCTTTGTCGTGAGCTGCTTTTCCTTGATGTGGACCAGGAGGTTCTCGGCCTCGTAGGTCCAGCCCATGGCGCAGTAGGCACGGGCCTGCCAGAGCTGCGCCTCGGTCACCACCTCCGGCAGCCACTTGAAGTGGCGGGAGATGTAGAAAAAAGTGCTGGCGGCGCCGAGAAAGTCGCCATTGAGGTACTGGGCGCGGCCCATCATGAGCCAGGCGTTGTGCAGGAAGGGATTAAACTCCTCGCGGGCGCGGAAGTCCTTCTCCTTCTGCGAGGCGTTGCGCCTGGCGGGCTTCTTCTTGATGCTGTGGAGCTGGATGGCCTTCTGCATCTTCTCGATAGTGCGCTTGAAGTCACCTTTCGGCTGCGGGAGCTTGGCGTCGGCGCGAGCCTCCGCGGGATGTGTGAGAAGCGTGCGCGTATAGTCGTCCTCATAAGCGACCTCCATCTCTTTCAATGTCTCCTTGTAATGTTCGTCGCCGTTGTAGTAGACATTATATCGAGTGGTGAATGCCTGCCAATTGCGTGACATGGCAGTATTCTTCTTAGTGGAGCAGCCTGCGGACAACAGCAACAGAGCCAGACAGACACACAATGTCAGCCCGGCAGCCGTGCTACGATGCCACTTTACGAGAGATATCTTCTCCATCACCTTAATAACGCATCTCCGGGAGATATATTGAAGGAGATATATTGAATTTGCATGCTGAAATAGAAAAAATATGCCTTCATATTTTGCCATCTGCCACATATATGCTAAATTCGCTCTCCGGATACCTTAAATCAAAAACCATCAATCGTCACACAGTGATATGACTCAAAAAAAATACTTCTCCTGGAAGAGCGACCTGAAAGACTATTCCATGATAATCGTGGGTCTAATGCTATATGCCGTAGGCTTTGCGGCATTCATACTTCCGCATCATATAGTCATCGGCGGCATGGCGGGTCTCGGCACGCTGGTATACTTCGCCACCGGTGGTTTTGTGCCGGTAGCCGTAACGATGTACGGAGTCAACATAGCGTTGCTGCTATGCGGTCTGAAGATGCTGGGGAAAGCGTTTGTGGCCCGCACCATATTCGGCGCGACCGGCATATCTCTCTTCATCGGACTGATCGAGGGATATTTCCTCTCCACTCCTCCGCTGATGGAAAACGAGGCGATGAGCGTAGTGCTCGGCGGCATCCTGTGCGGCATGGGCATCGGCACGATATATATCCACAACGGCACCTCCGGCGGCTCGGATATAGTGGCGGCCATGGTAGCGAAGGTGTCGAATGTCAGTGTGGGACGCACGCTGATGATGGTGGACATGTCGATAGTGGCACTGACCTTCCTTCTCCCCTTCGACGGCACATTCGAGGAGCGGGTGCACGAGAGTATCCCGCGCATACTCTACGGATGGGTGACCATCTTCATCTATTCCTATATCACTGACATGCTTATCAACACCAACCGTCAGGCGACGCAATTCATCATCTTCTCCTCCAAATGGAAAGAGATCGCCGATGCTGTCAATACGAAGGCTCACCGCGGCGTGACAGTCCTTGACGGCATGGGCTGGTACAGCAAGCATGAGGTGAAGATACTGATGGTATGGTGTCGCAAGATCGAGTCCGTGACTATCTTCCGCATTGTGAAGAGCGTGGATAACGATGCTTTCGTGACTCAGGCTAATGTCAACGGTGTCTACGGGCGCGGCTTTGACAAGGTGAAGATCAAGATGAAGAAGATCGCTGAGTCGGAGGGTATTGGCGAGCGAAAATAGCCCGGGAAGCTCGCTGTATGGACTCGGAAGCAAGCTTCCGAAACAGTAACAAAAATTATCGTCGGGGAATTATTGCCTGGGGATTATTGCCTGGGGATTATTGCCTGGGGATTATTGCCGGAGAATTATTGGCGGGGAAATCTTCATTATTGCATATTGTCCGTCTTTTAGTGGGGAATGTCATGATTTTTGGCTAAATTTGCCATATCTTCGGGTTAGAATGCGCTCTATGGATACTTCTGCGGAAGCTTTGCCATATCTATGGAGGCTTGGCTATATCCGTGGTGACATTATTCTGCTAATGATGACAATATAATGAATGGAAATTCCAACCATATATCCCCGGTACTAAGGTCGCGCCGCATCCTTCTGAGGGCCGTGACGGCCGCTCCACTGCTTCTTGCGTCACTGACCCCTGACGTCTACGGGGCGCTTCCGGCTGTAGATCCGCTGATGTGCGCGGAGAGTCCGGGCTATCTCGCCCGCGGGGCCTCGATGCTGCGCGGCGGCAATTATCAGGGTGCCATCGACCAGCTCGGCCGCATATCCACGGAGGGTGTGCCTCAGGACGAGTCGGCCTCCGAGGAGTGGCTCTATCTGCTCGCCACCGCATATTACCATACCGGCGACAGTCGTTGCGAGGCGCTTCTGAATGAATTTCTGACTCTCTATCCGGCCTCTTCCCGCGCTGTAGAAGCCTCTCTGCTGAAGGGAGATTTCCTCTTCTACGCCCATGATTTCGCGGGAGCCCTGAGCGCCTATGACAGCATCTCCACCGACTCTTTAGGTGGTGAGAATGCGGTGAAATACAACTATCGCCGCGCCCTGTGTCAGATCAAATGCGGTCTGTATGACCGTGCAGTCCCGCTGCTGCAATCCATCTCATCAGATAAGGATTATTCGCGCGCGGCCCGCTATTATCTGGCTTATATAGACTATGTGGAGGGGCGCACCGACGACGCCTACCGGGCTTTTTCCTCACTGATGGAGAGTGATGACGAGAGCGGCGACGGGAGTGCTGACGAAAGCAGAGGCATGCGCTCAAGACGCGGTGTCACCCGCAGTCGCAGCACAGCTATGCGGCGCTATGACTATGAAAGCGACGGCATCGAGCCGGGCTATTATATATGTCAGATTCTCTTCGGCCGCGGAGAGTGGGAGCAGACAATAGAGCGGGGTCGCAGCCTTCTCGAGCGCCGTCCGGTGGCCGCTCTTGAGACAGACACGCGCCGGGTGGTGGGACTGAGCTATTTCAAGCTCGGCAATATGACGCAGGCCCGCGGATATCTGGAAGATTATGTGCGCGAAGCGGGGATCAACGCCGCCGATGACGCGCGCTATGCCTTAGGTGCCTGTCTGTATGCGGACGGCGAATATTCCGAGGCGCGCAAACTCTTCTCCGGGCTCACGGAGTCAAATGACGCCGTGGCGCAGGGCGCTCTGCTCTATCTCGGCCAGATAGCCGCCAAAGAGGGTAATTCCTCCTCTGCGGCCATAAATTTCGAACGCGCCTACAGGATGAATTTCGACCCGAAGGTAGCCGAGGCGGCTCTCTACGACTATATCGCCGCGAAGATGCACGGCGGCAACATCCCCTTCGACACCTCCGTGGATCTCATGGAGCAGTTTGCCGACAAATATCCCTCCTCGGAATATTCTCAGGCGGTGGACCGTGCCCTTGCGGAGGCTCACTATTCTCAAGGCAACTACTCTCGCGCTCTGACATGCATACGCCGCATCCAACATCCCGATGCGGCATCGCGTGCGGTAAAGAGACGGGTGCTCTACGGATGCGGAGCCACAGCGGTGACGGCCGGGGAAGCGCAACGTGGCGCCTCGCTGCTTCAGGAGTGTGTGGAGATGCCCGGTGATCAGGAGCTGACCGCGCGGGCCGCGCTGTGGCTCGGGGACGCCCGCTATGCTCTCGGGCAATATGCACGTGCCGAGCAAGCCTACCGCCTCTCGCTGCAGGGAGGTCTCGACGGCTCCACGGAGATGCTCGCCGACTACGACCTCGCCTACGCCCTGCTGATGCAGGAGAAATTCAAACCGGCAATGGGATATTTCAAGACCGTGGCCGAAAAGGGAAGCATACTTCCCGCCGACATACGCAATGACGCACGCATGCGCTACGCCGACTGCCTCTATTACACCGGCGACTACACCGGCGCGCTGAAGGCCTTCACCACTCTCGGAGGAGAGGGGAATTCTCCTGACTATGCCACTCTTCGCCGCGCACAGCTTCTGGGCGTCAAGGGGGATGTCAAGGAGAAGATACGTCTGCTGGAGAGCTTCCCCACCGCTTATCCCTCCTCCCGCTGGACCGTCAACGCGCTCACGGAGCTTGCCGAGACTTACACCTCCGAGGGTATGCACGCCAAAGCAGCCGACACCTACCGAAATCTGACAGAGAAATATCCGGAGGCGGACTCCGACAGCGGCAAGCGCCTCGGCGAATCCTATTATATGCTCGCGACCCAACTATATGAGAAGGGAGATATGCCGGAGGCCCTGAAGGCTTACCGCAACCTTGAGAAATACGGCAGTCCAGAACTTGTGGCCGAAGCCTACGCGGGTATCATGCGGACCTCTCAGAATCCTCAGGAACGTCTGGAATACGCACGCCTTGTACGTCGCTCCGGCGGTCTGGACACTGACGCTGTGGAGGAGGCAACGCTCATCGAAGCGCTCGAACTGACAGACTCCTCCAGCCGCAAGAGGCAGCAGGAGGGAGCCGCGATGCTTCAGAATCTCGCCCAGAATCCTCAATCGGCCAACGGTGCGCGCGCAGCCGTAGAGCTCGGCCAATATCTGCTCGACCGCGGTGACAAGGACTCTCTCGAAGCGGGGGCCGCACTGATGGAGAATTTCACCTCCTCGGGCACACCTCAGCGCTACTGGCTGGCCCGCGGCTTCATACTGATGGCCGACATATATGAGAAGCAGGGTAAGGGTTACCTCGCAGAGGAATATCTGCGGAGTCTCCGGGACAATTATCCGGGTAAAGAACTCGACATCCATGACATGATCTCCAAACGCCTCAAACGCCTCGCCAAATGAACATTTCATATAAATACGAAGACAAGTCCGTCGCGACAGCGGCCTCAAAATATCTCCGCACAGCGGCGAGCCTCGCATGCGGAGCTCTGTGCCTGCTGACAAGCATAGTCCGCGGCCAGGAACTGACCGGGGCCGTCACGGTAGAGGGTGATTATATGCCGGATATAATTCATCCCGAACGCATCAACATGCTTCCGGGTCTGGAGCGTTACCGCAGCAGCAACGAGGCTCTTCCTTACGCTCTCGACGGTGTCGAGGCCCGTTTTCGTCCGGCCTTTCTGCCTTTGCCGTCGACCTCCTGGGGCGCCTCGCGGAGTCTTCCCTCAAGCCGCGGCTATCTGGAGCTGTCGCTCGGCTCATGGCTCTACGCCAATCTTTCGGCGGGCTACAGCATCCTGCGCAGCGACGAGAGCAAGCTGAACGTATGGCTGCAGCACAACTCCACATCGCTATGGCGTCCGTATCCGGATGCCGACGCACGCCGCTGGTCCTATCAGGAGTCGCTGGGTGCGGACTTCTCGCATCGCTTCACCTCCGCGGGCACTCTCAGCGCCTCTCTGCAATATCGCTTAGGATGCTTCGATTATTACGGCTACCATCCCTCCGCGCCGTCAGGGGAGGGTGGCGCGGAAGGTATATCCTCCACCTCCGCGGGGATGCCTACGCAGACTCTCAACGACATAGCCTTCA
>CAYSJG010000021.1:6093-15205 GCA_964431295.1 uncultured Sangeribacter sp.
AGAGCCGGCTGGCGTCCGGAGAAGCTAAAGGGAGCGGGAGGAGATTATTTCGCAGACCTGCGCGTGCGCTATTTCGGCTATCGGAAAGGGGAACGCGAGACCGACCTGTCACTCTCCGGCGGCTACAGTCTCAGCTGGGACCGCGGTTCGCAGATAGGTATCGCCGGCAATGTAGAGGTGCTCCTCTACGGCGCCTCTGAGGGATACAAGGCCCCGGACACCTACGGCATGGTGACTCTGACGCCTTATTATGAATTCATCAAGCGCAACATGCGCCTGCGCCTCGGTGCGGATGTGGACATCACTGCCAATGCCGCGGGAAATACAGCCGACACTCACTACAGCCTCTTCCATATAGCTCCCGATGTGCGCTTCGACATAAAGGGCACCGGGATAGGCTTCTATGCCCATGCTCTCGGAGGAAGCGAGCCGCATACACTTGCCGGGACGTCCCAGACAGATCCGTACTGCATGCCGTCGCTAATCTCCACGCAGCCGGTATATACACCTCTGGATCTCCGCATAGGTCTGGAGACAGGTCCGTTTGCGGGCTTTTCAGCAGGCATCGAGGCCCGTTACCGCTACAGCATGCATCTGCCCCTGGAGGGATGGTACTCTGCGATGCTCAACGGCCGTGTGCCGTCCGTCACCGACCTGAGAGGGATCCATCTCAGCGGCTGCAGCGCGGCCCTTCGGCTGCGCTACAATTATGGCGAACGTCTGCGCATAAGCGCTGAGGGAAGCTATCAGCCCCAGGACGGGGAGAAGGGATATTTCAACGGCCTCGACCGTCCTCGCTGGACAGCGGAAGCAGAGATAATAGGCAAGCCAGTGGAGAAGCTGTCCCTGAGTCTGTCATACAGACTCCGCGCCGTGCGGCATATCTACCGCAGCATCAACCTTCCCTCTTCAGGGAGCGTTATGATAGAAGGGACACCTGATCGCGAGATCATAGGTGAACGTCTGCCGGACACCTCTACTCTCGACTTCTCGGCATCGTGGCAGCTTACCCCCCGCATAGCGCTGACCCTGCGTGGCTGCAATCTGCTGGACCGCCACGAGACACTATT
This sequence comes from uncultured Sangeribacter sp., assembly GCA_964431295.1. Lineage (GTDB taxonomy): Bacteria > Bacteroidota > Bacteroidia > Bacteroidales > Muribaculaceae > Lepagella. Next base: position 7,164 of record CAYSJG010000021.1, read on the forward strand.
GCCCGACCTCATCTCCGAGGGGATAAATTTCCGCGGAGGTGTCAATATAATATTCTGATTCGGCAGGTGCGCGTAAGTCGCTCCCTGTCCGGATCTTCAAATCAAGTATTAATTGTATGTCAGTAACTCTAACTTACGACAACGAAGATGACCGCGCGTACGGCCTTGCCGGCATGGCGATCTCCCTGGCATCGCTCGACGCCATAGACAGGGTGGTCGAGTTCTCTCTGGACGCAGAGGGCCCCATGGTCACCTTCTCCAATGAATATTACTTCACAAGCGCGCCGAATGTATCTCCCAAAGCGGTATGGGAGAATCTGATGCGCAATTTTCATCTGACCGCCTCAATGGTAATATCCAATGTCATGGCCCGCTCAATGGTGCGCCTTGGTGAAGATATCCCCAAAGAGGTGACGTCGCGGATATACGATATCATCAGCCAGGAGGGTCACGACACGTGCGGTCTGGAGGATGACGAGGTGCGCAATTTTTATGACAAGACCTATTATCAGCAGATGCGCATCTTCGGCAACCCGCGGCTGCGTCCGGCGGTGCAGGAGCTTGCGCGTGTGATTTCCCGCAAACGTCGCCTCTCCGGTCTGGAGCTTCGTGACGAGCTGGAGATCCTAAATCTCTGAGCCAACTCCCATCGAAAATGAACGAATTTGACATCCATGACTCCGCGGAGCGCCCCGGTGAATCAGACAAAGAGATAGAGCGCGCTCTGCGCCCTGTGCGTTTTGACGATTTCACGGGTCAGGATAAAATCATAGCCAACCTGCGTGTCTTCGTGAAGGCGGCGCGTCTGAGGGGTGAAGCTCTGGACCACACCCTTCTGCACGGTCCTCCGGGACTGGGGAAGACCACGCTTTCCAACATCGTGGCCAATGAGCTTGGCGTGGGCTTCAAAGTGACTTCCGGTCCGGTGCTGGACAAGCCGGGCGATCTGGCGGGCATTCTGATGAGCCTCGAGCCTCATGATGTGCTCTTCATCGATGAAATCCACCGTCTGCATCCGATAGCGGAGGAGTATCTCTACTCCGCGATGGAGGATTACCGAATAGATATCCTTCTGGACAAGGGTCCGGGGGCAAAGAGCGTCCAACTGACCCTATCTCCCTTCACTCTGATAGGCGCGACGACGCGCAGCGGCCTTCTGACGGCCCCTCTGCGTGCGCGATTCGGAATAAACTGCCATCTGGAATATTATGACCATGAGGTGCTTCGGGGGATAGTGTGCCGCTCATCGCGTCTGCTGCGCTGCGGCATCGCTGACGACGCCGCTCTGGAGATAGCTCTGCGCAGCCGCGGCACTCCGCGTATCGCCAACTCTCTCCTGCGCCGCGTCAGGGACTTCGCGATGGTGGAGGGTGACGGCTATATCACCCTCGAGATAGCGCGGCGCGCGCTGGAGGCTCTCAATATCGACCGCTATGGGCTGGATGAGATAGACAATAAGATCCTGCTCACCATAATCGACAAATTTCACGGCGGCCCTGTGGGGCTGAGCACGATATCCACAGCGCTGGGGGAGGACTCAGGCACAATCGAGGAGGTGTACGAGCCTTTCCTCATCAAGGAGGGATTCATCAAGCGCACACCCCGCGGACGCGAGGTGACTCATCTGGCCTACAAACATCTCGGCCGCTCCCACACGGAAGAGCTGTTTTGAATATTGAACGACTATATTTTATAAAACACATTGGGCAAACTAACATCATTGGCAAAGGATACGGCCATCTACGGGCTGAGCTCCATCTTGGGAAGATTTCTCAACTGGTGTCTTGTGCCGCTATATGTCTATATATTCCCGGCGGCGGAATACGGTATCGTATCCTATCTGTACAGCTTCACCGCGGTGGCTCTGATAATCCTGACCTACGGTATGGAGACGGGTTTTTTCCGCTACTCTTCACGCAGTCCGCATCCGGAGAGCGTCTATACCACGTCGCTGATATCGGTAGGCGTGACTTCTCTACTGTTCATCCTGCTGCTGTCATGGTTGCTGCAGCCGGTGTCCGACCTTCTTCTGCTGCCGCGCCATCCGGGATATGTATGGATGCTTGGGGTGACGGTGGCGATAGATGCCTTCACCTGCATACCGTTTGCGTATCTTCGTTTCAGCAACAAGGCGTGGACCTTCGCGGGTCTGAAATTTCTCAACATAGGTCTTAACATAGCTCTCAATCTATTCTTCCTGCTGCTCTGTCCGAAGATACATGCATCCTCACCGGGAGCGATAGGCTGGTTTTACGAGCCTCTCGGCGGGGAATCCTTCGGGATAGGATGGATCTTTCTTGCCAATCTAATCTCCTCGGCGGTGATATGCCTGACCCTGCTTCCCTGGATACCGACCCCGGGGAGATACCGGAGGAGGTGCGCTGCGGCGTATGGTGCGGACGTGCGTATCCGTGCCTTTGACACACCGCTGTGGCGAAAGATGCTGAGCTATTCGTGGCCACTGCTGATCCTGGGGGTGGCCGGCATCATGAGCCAGAACATGGGTCAGATGATAATCCCTTATCTCTTCAGCCATTCTGAGGAGGCGGCTCGGACGATGGTGGGTATCTACGGCGCCAACATAAAGATCGCGATAGTGATGGTGATGTTTACACAGGCATTCCGCTACGCCTACGAGCCCTTTATCTTCTCGCAGGCTAAACGGGCCGGAGAGGACAACCGTCAGGCCTACGCAGACGCTACGAAATATTTTGTAATCTTCGGTCTGCTGATATTTCTTGCGGTGATGTATTATCTGCCGATCATCCGCTATTTCGAGTCTCCGGGCTACTGGGAGGGTCTGCGCGTGGTACCGGTGATGATGGTGGCCGAGCTCTTTGCCGGCGTCTATTTCAATCTCTCGGTCTGGTACAAGCTGACTGACCGCACCCGCTGGGGGATGTATTTCTCTTTGATATGCTTCGCTCTGATGGGAGGTCTGAATGTATGGCTGGTGACATCCATCGGCATCCCCGACGGCTATATGGGCTCGGCATGGGCGGCTCTGATCTCCTATTTTGCGGTGATGGTGCTCTCCTGGGCCGTGGGTCGCAAATACTATCCGGTACCCTATCCAATAGTCCGTATGGGCTGCTATGGGCTGCTGGCGGCGGTGCTCTGTCTGGCGGGCACAATGACCGACCCGGAGGCGACACCGTGGCTCGCTTACGCTGTGCGTACGGTGCTGCTGCTCATCTATATCATCATCCTGGCTCTCTTCGAGAATATACCTGTGCTGACGCCTATGGTCCGTCGGCTGCTGCCGGGGGGAGTGCGTAAAAAAATCACAAAATAAGCGAGGGAAATGTCAGAAATCATAAAAAATACTTTCCCCAAGTCGGAGCGTCTTCGTCACCATTCTCTCGTGGAGAAGCTCTTCGCGGAGGGTCAGAGTCTGTATGAATATCCTCTTAGGCTGGTATGGCGCGTGATGGATGCGGAGTCTCTGACATCAAATTTCCGCGATCATGTGCCGGATGCGATAGCTCCTCTTCAACTGATGATAACGGTGCCGAAGAAGCGGCGTCGCCATGCAGTGGACCGTGTGCGGATGCGGCGCATCATCCGAGAGGCATGGCGCCTGAGCCGTCGCCCTCTGCGCTCGTATATCGAGACGGAGACAGGTCTGCGCACGGTGTCTGTTGCCATCATCTATATGGCCAATGAGAATCTCCCATACGCAAAGATCGCCTCGCGTATGGAAAAGTTGCAGGAGCAGCTGCGCGTCAAGTTGTCAGAGAATTATGAAGCGAAGAGCGGGGAATAGCGCGAGGACTTCCGGAAGCTTATTGTCACGCGCGCTGTCAGGGCTGCTGATATTGCCTATCCGGTTTTATCAGCTGGCTATATCTCCTCATCTGCCGAATGCGTGCCGCTATACTCCGACATGCTCGCAATATGCTGTCGAAGCTCTTCGCAAGCATGGTCCTCTTAAGGGGCTATGGCTTGCCGTGAAGAGAATATGCCGCTGTCATCCATGGGGAGGAAGCGGCTACGACCCGGTACCTTAGCTCTTAGTATATATTCTGATTATGATTTCACCGGAGGCAGAGGAGATCTTCGAGATATTGCGTGACTGCGGTGCCTGCGCGGTAGGGACGGCTGTGGCCGGTCCGGTGGAGCGTCATGTGGCGGAGGGTTTTGACACATGGCTGGCCTCGGGCCATAACGCCGGGATGTCGTATATGTCCAACTGGCGCGACATACGCATGGATCCTCGTCTGCTGCTTGAGGGCGCGCGGAGTGTGATATGCACGGCTTTCGCTTATCCGTCGTCCTCGGGCCCTATTGCATCGTATGCTCTGGGAGAGGATTATCATACGGTATTGCGGAAGGTGCTGGAGGGGGCTGTGGAGCGAATGCGTACGCGATATGGGGGTGAATACCGTATATGTGTGGACTCGGCGCCGATTCTTGAACGCTATTGGGCGGAGAAGTGCGGAATAGGCTACAGGGGATGCAACGGGCTGATAATCGTGCCGGGCATCGGGTCGCGTGTGTTTCTGGCGGAGATAGTGACAACTTTGTCGCTGCCTGCCACACCACCTTTGGAGAATAGCTGCGACTCGGACTGCCTGCGCTGTCAGAGGGGATGTCCGGCCGGGGCGCTGCAGGCTGACGGCACGGTGGACGCACGCCGCTGCCTGAGCTATCTGACGATTGAACACCGCGGTGAGTGGGATGAGACTGGGGCTGCGGCAATGGCGACACCTGCGGGTCGCGCCACGCTTTATGGCTGTGACATCTGTCAGCGTGTCTGTCCTCGCAACAGCGATGCTGAAGCATCCGGCCTCAGCGCAGAAAAAATTCGTCCTGAATTCGAGCCGCGCAGTGAAGTAACCGCGCTGACGGCGCAGATGGTAGCGGAGATGACGCAGGAGGAGTTCAGCTGGATATTCCGTGGTTCGCCGATAAAGAGAGCGAAGCTCGCGGGCCTGCGCCGCAACGCGATGAATCGCAAATCTTCAAAGCTCCAATAAGTAGAATCGAGGCCATAATAATTCTTCACACAGATAGACCGATTAATGGGCAGAATTGACAAACTTGAAAAAATTTTGGCAGTTAAAAATTTATATATAACTTTGCCACTGCAGATCGCATCGCAGAAGCCCGGTTCAGGGAAAGTAGCGGTGGGATACGCCTGGGGTATCAGTGTTACCCCTGCATTCATAAATTAAAGCGTTTATCTACGCTGATTCTTTTCGTTCTGGAATTCTCGCAAAATTTCAATCGATAGGAAAGAGTCTGGCAGCGATAGATGTCTCCGTGGTATGTAGTTATGCCACCTTCGACAGAATTCATAAATGTATTTGTCGAAGGTCTGTGATTACATATATAAGCGTGGGCTTCTGCGTTGCCGTCCGACTATCGATAGGCAATGCGAGAAGCCTCAGAACGTAGGATGGCAACAGATACAGATTCCTGCGCTTTTTAATAATAATTCGTCCGTCAGGGGAATCGATGGATGTTTATTAAACAATGAAAAAACTTTTTTACCTTTACGCAGCGATGCTCGCGATTCTCGCCGGAGCCTGCAGCGATGACAAGGATGAGCCTGACACCCCCGCTGTTCAGGAAAGCACACTGTCAGTATCCCCGTCATCCCTGTCAATGCTGAGTACACAGAACGCTCAAGTAAGCTTCAACATCCGGAGCAACACAAACTGGAACATCACAGAGGTGCCCGATTGGCTTAATCTGTCGGCCATATCCGGCGATGGTGATACGAGCATAACAGTTACAGCGCTCTCTGACAATAATTCCGATGAACCTCGCACAGCAGTAATAAAAATAACGGCAGTGGGCAACGAGACAAAAGCAGAAGATGGCTCAATAACCGACGAAGAATCCGACACCGACTCCGGAAATAATACCCTGACATGCGATCTGACAATCACACAGATGGCAAAATATCAAGCCAACTGCCGTGTAGAATTCAAAGACATATTCACTCTTGCAAATTCAATGTGTTTTGAACTTGATGTGCAAAGTGGCGTGTCCTATTTTTACGCCGGATTTTTATCGGCATCTGTCGGTGGCTGGCCTGATTCAAAAATCATAGAGACTATGACACAAGAGGGGGAAAAGACATACACCCCTGATGAAGTAAAAGATCGGATACTTGGCTCAAATAATGTTACACCTGACACAGAATATTATCTGTGTGCGGTGGCTTTCGATGCAAATGGCAATCAAGGACCGCTTACAAAGACAAAAATACGTTCTCTAAAACTTCCGAACAATTATCCATGGGTATATATCGATGATATTGATGTCGGCGATAACGACGTCCTTGCATACTTCCGTAAGAACCAAGTTACTCTCGGTTATTATACATTATTTACCACGGATGATTATGCTATAGAAAAAGCGATGAACTGGACAGCAGCGCAAATGGCGAAAGTATTTAAAGAATACATTGATGATGGGACATGTACATTATGGCCCAATGACGGCTGGTTGACATTGGATGGTAAATACACAAGCGTACTTATCACCTCGTGGGGAATGGATGCCCTAAACCAGCTATCTCCAGTAATCAATTACGACTTCGATTCCAAGTACTTGAGCGAAAATGAGCGCAAAATAAACAAGAAAAATAAAAAATCAAACGGATTCGTAATTGTCAGCAAAAAAGAGATGAAAGAGATGAAACAATCCGTTAAAGTCATCAAGAGATAGCGACATTGCTATAGTGATAACTACATAACCATTTACAGCGGACTGCTTCCGAAGAGGCAGTCCGCTGCTTCAATTTATTCTCACGACAGTATCATCATAGGACCGGCGTCAATATATCGTGGAGATGCGCGGAGATGCGCGGAATTTTATCGGAAATCCGGGAGTCAGGCCGGGTTGATGTCGGGTTGTGACTGGAGGGCTCTTTGCCATCTGAAGAATAGGAGTGTGCATAGAAGCATCGCTACGAGCCCTATGGCGGCGCTTATTTCTATTGGCAGTCCTACACCTTCGGTCCATGTGCCGAGAGGCGCATAGCAGATGAATGTGACGCAGAGGATGGTCATGAACATGGCGGGAATGAGAGTGATGAGATAAGCTTTGCGGTATCTGGCGAGCCAGACGGTGCATGCCCAGAGTGTGAAGACAGATAGCGACTGGTTGCACCATGCGAAGTATCTCCAGAGGATATCGAAGTTGATGTTGAGCAGAAGATAGCAAATAGCCACAACGGGCAATACCACGAGCAGCCGCTTCATGAATTTCTTCTGCGAGATACCCATGAAGTCAGCGATGATGAGTCTGAGACTGCGCATGGCCGTGTCGCCGGTAGTGATGGGTGCCGCGATGACTCCGAGTATTGCGAGGACGCCTCCGAAAGTGCCGAGCCATTTGACGCAGACATCATGTACGAGGATGCCGGCGTCCTGTGCATTGGCGGCCATATATTCCGAGAGTCCGGCATATCCTCCGGTAAATGTGATGGCTGCGGCGGCCCAGATGAGGGCGACAATACCTTCGGCCACCATAGCACCGTAGAAGACAGGCCGTCCGTACTTTTCATTTTTGATACAGCGTGCCATCATGGGACTCTGCGTGGCATGAAATCCCGAAATGGCCCCGCAGGCGATGGAGATACACATCATGGGAAATATGGGCGCGGTCTCCGCATCAGGGCGACGGTTGGCGAGTCCTCCGGTGAAGTCCACCGGAATGTCGATGCCAGTAAAGAGCATATATCCCATGATGCCTGCAGCCATGAACAGGAGGGCAAATCCGAATATCGGGTACAGATTGCCGATAAGCTTGTCGACAGGTAGGAGTGTGGCGAGAATATAGTAAAGGAATATGCAGGAGGCCCAGAATGTGACGTTGAATGCGGAGGGGGTGAGCGTGGCTAGCAGATTGGCGGGTGTGCGTACGAAGACAGCGATGACCATGAGGAGCAGTATGCAGGTGAATACGCTCATTACGATCTTGACTTTCCTACCGAGCTCGGTACCGACTATTTCGGGGAGTGATTTGCCGTCCATACGGAGGGAGATCATTCCGGAGATGAAGTCATGTACAGCTCCGGCGAAAAT
>CAYSJG010000022.1:0-1154 GCA_964431295.1 uncultured Sangeribacter sp.
GGCACCACCCCCACGCAGAATATCACCGTTAAGAATCCCGCGCTGTGGACTCCCGACACCCCCGCGCTCTACACCGCCGTCACCAAGGTATATGAGGGAGACCGTCTCGCCGACACTTACTCCACACGCTTCGGCATACGCTCCGTAGAATACCGCCAGGGTGAAGGTCTGCTGCTCAACGGAGAGAAGATCAAATTCAAAGGGGTCAACAACCATCATGACCTCGGTCCGCTCGGCGCCGCCATCAACCGCTCGGCGCTCCGCCATCAGCTCACGATGCTCAAGGACCTCGGCGTCAACGCCATCCGCACATCACACAATATGCCCGCCCCGGAACTCGTGGAGCTCGCCGACGAGATGGGATTCATGCTCATGATCGAACCTTTTGACGACTGGGGATTCCGCCCGAAGTCGAAAAACGGCTACGGCTCCATCTTCGGAGACTGGGCCGTGAAGGATGTGGAGAGCATGGTGAAGCATTACCGCAGCAATCCCTCCGTGGTCATCTGGAGCATCGGCAATGAAGTCCCCTCACAGTGGGGACCCGACGGCATCGCGGAGCTTACACTGCTTCAGGACGCGGTACACCGCACCGACCCCACGCGCCCCGTCACCTGCGGCATGGACCAGTTTGACGCCGTGGTCAACAACGGATTCGCCGCCGCGCTCGACATCCCCTCATTCAATTATAAAGTCAACAGATACGAAGAGGCCATACCCAAGCTGCCGCAGAATCTGCTCATTGGCACCGAGACCGCATCCACACTCTCCTCCAGAGGTAAATACTACTTCCCCGTGGAGCTCGCCGCCGGCAAGACACGACCCGACAACCAATGCAGCTCCTACGATACGGAATACTGCACCTGGAGCAACATCCCCGACGATGACTTCGCCGTGGACGATGACCTCGACTACAATATCGGACAATTCGTATGGACAGGCTTCGACTACCTCGGAGAGCCCTACCCATACGACACCGACGCATGGCCCTCGCACAGCTCTTACTTCGGCATCATCGACCTCGCTTCCATACCCAAGGACCGCTACTGGCTCTACCGCTCGCAGTGGCGCGACGATGACCATACGCTCCATATCCTCCCCCACTGGAACTGGGAAGGACGCGAAGGAGAGGTCACACCGGTATTCGTATACAC
>CAYSJG010000022.1:1164-2141 GCA_964431295.1 uncultured Sangeribacter sp.
GCGCTCTTAAACCACGGCAAGAGTCAGGTTATACGGTAGAAAAACGACTCCACACACATGAACCGCTACCGCCTGATGTGGATGGACACCAGGTATGAGCCCGGAGAGATCAGGGCCGTGGCATACAACGCCGATGGCTCCGTGGCTGGAGAGAAGGTGATCCGCACTGCCGGCAAGCCACACCATTTCGTGCTCACCCCTAATGTCAAGGCCCTCTCGGCCGACGGTGAGGATCTCTGCTATGTCACCGTGCAGGTGGCCGACAAGGACGGCAACATCGTACCCACAGATGAGAGAGAGGTGAAATTCTCGGTAAAAGGGGACGGCAAATTCCGCGCCACCGCCAACGGTGACCCCACCTCGCTGAGACTCTTCCACAAGCCGGAGATGGACCTCTTCTCAGGAGCCGCCACGGCAATCGTACAGGCCGGAGAGAAGCCCGGAGAGGTCACACTCACCGTCTCCGCCAAGGGACTCCCCAAAGCCTCGATCACCATACCCGTGAAATAATTTTTCAAAAAATATAATTCTGTCAACCATGGAATCTAAAATCAAATCCATCTTCCGTGAAAAATTCGGAGATCCCGCAGGCTCGATATATGCCTCCGCCGGCCGTATCAACCTTATCGGCGAACACACCGACTACAACGGCGGCTTCGTATTCCCCGGCGCCATCGACAAGGTCATCATGGCCGAAATCCGACCCAACGGCACCGACAAGGTACGTGCCTACTCCGTAGACATCGACGACTACGCTGAGTTCGGACTCCGCGAGGAGGACGCCCCCTCGCAGTCCTGGGCAAGATATATCTTCGGCATCTGCCGCGAAATCATCAAGCGCGGAGGCTCTGTCAAAGGATTTGATACCGTCTTCGCCGGCAATGTCCCCCTCGGCGCCGGCCTCTCCTCCTCCGCCGCACTCGAGTCATGCTTCGCATTCGCTCTCAACGACCTCTTCAATGACAATAAGATAGAGA
>CAYSJG010000022.1:2151-2545 GCA_964431295.1 uncultured Sangeribacter sp.
ATCGGACAGGCCACCGAACACAACTACTGCGGCGTCAACTGCGGCATCATGGACCAGTTTGCATCCGTATTCGGCCGCAAGGACAATCTCATGCGACTCGACTGCCGCTCCAGAGAGTACGAATATTTCCCCTTCCATCCCAAGGGATACAAGCTTGTGCTTGTGGACAGCCGCGTGAAGCATGAGCTCGCCGACTCACCATACAACAAGCGCCGCGAATCCTGCGAACGCGCGGCAAAGACACTCCACGTGGAGACTCTCCGCGACGCAGATATGGAGATGCTCTTCGCCAACAAGGATAATCTCTCCGCAGAGGACTTCAAGCGCGCCAAATTCGTCATCGAGGAGAAGGACAGGGTGCTCGCTGTCTGCGATGCCCTGATGAAGGATGATT
>CAYSJG010000022.1:2555-14497 GCA_964431295.1 uncultured Sangeribacter sp.
ATTACGATACGGTAGGCAAGAAGATGTACGAGACTCACTCTGGACTCTCCAAGGACTTCGTGGTGAGCTGCGAGGAGCTCTTCTTCCTCAATGACGTGGCCAAAGATTGCGGCGTCACAGGCTCCAGAATCATGGGCGGTGGATTCGGAGGATGCACCATCAATCTGGTCAAGGATGAGCTCCACGACAAATTTATCGACGAGGCTGTGACACGCTTTGAAGAGAAATACGGACACAAACCGATGATCTACGATGTGATCATCTCAGACGGCGCACGCAAAATCTCCTGAACCATGCTCGTATCCACACGCACATATCCCTCGGACAAGGGTCTCATTACCCTTGTCCGCATCACCAACAGCCACGGCGCTTCGGTGACACTCTCTTCGCTCGGAGCCGGCATCGTCACTGTCAAGGTACCGGACCGCAACGGTAATATCGCCAATGTGGCGCTTTCATACGACCGCCCGGCTGACTATATCGCCGACGGACCTTGTCTCGGCAAGATACCCGGCCGATATGCCAACCGCATAGCCAAGGGTGAGATGACCGTGGACGGCAAGCTCTGCCATCTCCCCGTCAACAACGGTCCCAATCATCTCCACGGCGGACCGGACGGATTCCAAAACCGCAACTGGAACTACGAGCTTCTCTCCAACGGGGTGAGATTCACCCTCAGCTCACCGGACGGTGACGCCGGATATCCCGGCAATCTCGAGGTGGCTGCGGAATACCGCTGGAGCGAGGAGAATGAGCTCTCGCTCTCACTCTCCGCCGAGAGCGACGCCCCCACTGTGGTCAATCTCACCAATCACGCTTACTGGAATCTTGACGGAGCCGACGCCGGATCTGTGCTGCACCACACCATGCGCATAGACGCCAACAAATGGCTGCCCACCGATGATACGCTTATCCCTGACGGATCCATGCAGGATGTGGAGAATACTCCCATGGACTTCAGAGAGTTCAAGCCACTCGGACTCGACATACACAAGGATTTCCCGGCTCTGAAGTACGGCAAGGGATACGACAACTGCTGGATGATCAGAGGATGGGAAGTGCCGAAGCTACGCAGAGCCGTCACGCTCCACTCTGAGAAGAGCGGTCGCACTCTGACCGTCAGCACCGACCAGCCTGCCGTGCAGATATATACCGGCAACTGGCTCGCCGGCTCCCCGCTCAACCATGAGGGCCGCAGCTATGAGGACTACGATGGTGTGGCCATAGAGGCGCAGGGATGTCCCGACGCGCCCAACAAGCCGGACTTCCCCTCGCAGCTCGTCACCCCGGACTCCCCTTACCGCAGAGAGATTGTATTCGCTTTCTCATGAATGAATTTGCAATAATCCAAATAAATTATTAATTTTGCACACGTAATCCGAGTGCCCGACGCCTCGCCGACGGCATTGGATCTACAAGGATTGTCTTATGGTGTAATGGTAGCACAGCAGTTTTTGGTTCTGCTTGTCCAGGTTCGAATCCTGGTAAGACAACCGAGTCTAAGGAGGCGTATCATCCACAAGATACGCCTCCTTTTCTATCTCCCCAATAGAATCTCTCTCATACACTCCGAAGATGCTCACCATTGATATTGCCATATCCACCTACAAGCCCGAAGGGATACAGCGCCTCGCAAGCCATCCGCTCCCGAAAATGCCCGGGGTCAGATACGTGGTGTCATGGCAGCTCCCGCAGATGGCTGCCGTGCCGGCATCATTCGCGGAGCGCGAGGATATAGTGGTCTACCGCTTCGACACCCCGGGACAAAGCCACAACCGCAACAACGCCCTCTCCCATTGCGACGCCGACATAGTCATCATTTCAGATGATGACGTCACATTCCTCCCCGAGGGGATTGAGCGACTCCGCGAGGCATACCAAAGGCATCCGGAGATGGATGTGGCCACATTCCGCTCCATACATGACAGCTCCGTGGTCTATCCCGCATCTGAGACTCCGCTCGGCTGCCCGCTCCCCAAAGGGTATTATGTCTGCTGCATCGAGCTCTCCATGAGCCGCAAGGCCGCCCAAACTCTGCGCTTCAATCCCGAGCTCGGCCTCAACTCCCCGCGAATGCACGGCGCTGAGGACGAAATAATGCTCCTTACAGCCATCAAGCGACAGATGGACGTAAGATTCATACCGACGACCGTCTGCGAGCATCCACACCCCTCCACAGGCCTCAAATGCCACCATACGCCCGAGAATCTCCGCGCCACGGGATGCTCTATCGCCCTATATTACCCCGCAAGCGCCCTCCCGAGAATACTCCTAAAGGCCATCAGGCTCCGCAAGCACTCCAAAGACCCGCTCCTCAAATCCCTCTTCTATATGATACAGGGATGGGCAGAGACTCCGGCTTTCAAGCGCCGCACCCGCCAATATCTCTGGAGGGAGGATTAGGGCATAGGGCAGAGGGATTAGGGATATCCGGATACAAGAAAAAGGCCTATTCACATAGGCCTTGTCTCTTCAATTAAAACAACAATAACAACTTTTTCAGAACGCTTATAGCAGTGTATCCAGCAGTATCTTTTTGTCCTTAGATTTTCTTTGTTTACCTGAGGAAACTTATCATTTCCGTCTTTCATCTATAAAACATTCCCCCGCCGCAAATGGTTTTATGCGGCGGGGGATTTTTTTCAGATAATCTATATCAGCCGATCTGCGAGCCGGGAGTCAGCGGACCGGAGGGGGTGATGACGGTCAGAGAGCCGTCGGGATTGACAGCGCTCAGTATCATCCCCTGCGATTCGATACCCATCATCTTGCGGGGAGGGAAATTGGCGATGAAGCATATATCCTTGCCTACAAGCTGCTCGGGCTCGTAATAGGCGGCGATGCCGCTGAGGATCGTGCGGCCGCCCATGCCGTCGTCAATGCTGAACTGCAGCAGCTTCTTCGACTTCTTCACCTTCTGACACTCCACGACGCGGCCCACACGGATATCCATCTTCTCGAAATCCTCGAAGGCCACATCTGCCTTCTGAGCTTCGGGCTGCCACTTCTCAAGCTCGTTGGCCTTCTTGGTGGCCAGCAGCTTGTTGACCTGCGCTTCCACCACGCTGTCCTCTATCTTCTCGAAGAGGAGCGGAGCCGCGGCTATCTTGCGGCCCGCCGGTATCAGGTCGAAGTCGCCGGCCATAGACCAGCTGAGCTTGTCGCCCAGACCGGTGATCTCAGCCAGCTTGGCTGCCGCAAAGGGGGTGAAAGGTTCGAAGACCACTGCCAGCTGGGCACACAGCTGCACAGCCATATTCATGATTGTGGCCACTCGCGCGGGATCTGTCTTCCAGAGCTTCCACGGCTCGGTGTCGGCAAGATATTTGTTACCGGCACGCGCGATATTCATCGCCTCCTTCAGACCCTCGCGGAATTTGAAGTGATCCAGACAATCCTGCAGACGAGCCACATCCTCCTTCACCTCGGTGATAAGATTGAGGTCCACCTCCGTAAGCTCGCCGCGCTCCGGCACCACGCCGTCGTAATATTTATTGACAAGCACGGCTGCGCGATTCACAAAATTGCCGAATATGGCCACCAGCTCCGAGTTGACACGCTGCTGGTAATCCTTCCATGTGAAGTTATTATCCTTGGTCTCGGGAGCGTTGGCGGTGAGCACATAGCGCAATTCATCCTGACGCCCGGGGAGCTCAAGGAGATATTCATGAAGCCATACCGCCCAATTGCGCGAGGTCGAGATCTTGTCGTCCTCGAGATTGAGGAATTCATTGGCAGGCACATTCTCCGGAAGATTGTATGTGCCGTCGGCCATCAGCATCGCGGGGAAGACTATGCAGTGGAACACTATATTGTCCTTGCCGATGAAGTGGATCATCTTGGTCTCCTTGTCCTTCCACCATTTCTCCCAGTCGTCGCCGACACAGTCTATGGTATTGGAGATATATCCTATCGGGGCGTCAAACCATACATACAGCACCTTACCCTCGGCGCCCTCCACGGGCACGGGAATACCCCAGTCGAGGTCGCGCGACACGGCGCGGGGCTGCAGGCCGAGATCAAGCCATGACTTGCACTGTCCGTAGACATTAGGACGCCACTCCTTGTGCTCCTCGAGTATCCACTCGCGAAGACGCGGCTCCCACTTGTCAAGCGGCAGATACCAGTGGGAGGTCTCGCGGAGCACCGGCACATTGCCGGTGATGGCCGAGCGGGGATTGATCAGGTCGGTGGCATTGAGCGATGTGCCGCATTTCTCACACTGGTCGCCGTAGGCTCCCTCCGCACCGCAGTGGGGGCAGGTGCCGGTGACGTAGCGGTCGGCCAGAAATTGACCGGCCTCCTCATCGTAAAGTTGCGCGGAGGTGCGCTCCACAAATTCCCCCTTGTCATACAGACGGCGGAAGAAGTCGGAAGCCACACGCTGATGAGTGGCTGATGTGGTGCGGCCATATACATCGAAAGAGATGCCGAGCTCGGCGAAGGAGTCGCGGATGATGGCATGATAGCGGTCCACGATATCCTGAGGAGTCACACCCTCCTTCTTGGCTTTGATGGTGATGGGCACACCGTGCTCATCACTGCCGCCGATGAAGAGCACCTCCTCACCTTTCAGGCGCAGATAACGGGCATATATGTCGGCCGGCACATACACACCGGCGAGATGGCCGATATGCACGGGGCCGTTGGCGTACGGAAGAGCTGATGTAATCAGCGTCCGTTTGAATTTCTTTTCCATAAGCTGAATGAAATTTTCTACAAAATTAATAAAAAATCCGCTAAATTCGACATATCAACATCTTGAGAACGCTCCTGAGAGCCTCTGAGCGTCAAAATGCAGGAGGCGGAGGAGGATGCGGGGGGCAAAATGCCTCCACGGCCACCCCTGCCGGCGGTCTTCCTCCTGCTTAAAAGAAAAAAATCTCTTTTTTTTCATAAAAATTTTGGCAATTAAAAAATATGTTGTAATTTTGTAATCGCTTTTGGGACGCAAGCCCCGGAAGCAAAATTAAAATACCAGAATCGGGGTGTAGCTCAGTAGGTTTAGAGTACGCGTCTGGGGGGCGTGAGGTCGCAAGTTCGAATCTTGTCACCCCGACTATGGAAGAGCGCTGATAATTTTTTAATTATCAGCGCTCTTTTTATCTTCGCATATCCCCGCCCGTGCTCTCCGCCGGATCAGCTCTCCGCGCTGCCCTCGCTCTCCGCCGGATCAGCTCTCCGCGCTGACTACTCTACCGGGCTGACGCTGCATGAGCCTTGCGGGCAAAAGCCTTGAGAGCAGGCCTCGCGGACAGCAGCGCGCGCAGGCAGGCTTTGCAGGCGTCAGCCTGGTTGAGTATTCAGCGCAAAGAGCTGAAGAGCCAGCGCAAAGAGCCGAAGAGCCGGCGCGAAGCTGAAGGCGGAGAGGAGGAGGAGGAAGAGGCGGCGGTGAGCTTACTTATAATTATATTTATGGAAGAAGAAAGGTCTAAATATTACAAGGATATTATCCCGAGCTATTATCGGCGCGATATTACGCATGATTATACCTCGCGCTGCATTTATATGATCACTCTCTTCAAGGCTTCCGGTATCCCTCCTTTCTCCCGCATCACGGGCGGCAAGGGTGATTATACCGATAATCTCCGCGTCAGAATCATTCTTGACGCTCCGGGGGCCATCATCAATAATGAGATATCACATCTGCCGGGATATTTCCCCTGGATTGAGATAATAAGATTCACGATAATGCCGGATCATCTGCACATCATAATCTTTGTGAAAGAGGCCGGACATTGCCATCTCGGCAATATCGAGGCGACACTCTGCGGCAATATCTCGAGGGCATGGCATAAATATCTCGGCAAAGGGACTGACACGCCGATGACATCTGTATTTGAGCATTATTATCACGACAGAATACTGCGACGCAAAGGACAGCTGCGCACTATGAAAAATTATGTGACAAATAATGCGCTGCGCAATTTCAAGCGCCGACTGGTGCCTGCGCCTTTTAAGCTCAAGGGGGAGGTCCTCATCAATGGTGTGGCTTACACTTTCTATGGCAATCCGGATCTTCTGGCAAGCCCGGACATCCTGGCCGTGAGAATAAGAAGAAGCTGGAAGGCGGAGCAGATAAAGGCTCAAAGCCGCCTTTGGCTCGCGGGCGCTGCCAGGGGGGCTGTGCTCGCATCCCCCTTTATCCGCAAAAATGAGCGCAATATCCGTGATGCGGCAATATCAGCCGGAGGAGGCATCATCAAGCTGTGGGACAATGCCATCACGGAGCATTTCAGCCTGAAGCCGCCATACGATGACCTCTTCATGAAGGGACGCTGCCTGCTGATCGGAGATGGGGAATATCGCACACGCAATTTCCGCGACAAAGAGGAGAAAGAAGCCTACTTTCATTCACTAAATGATCTGGCCGCCGCCCTGGAAGAGGGAGCCGACATCCAAATCAAAAAGATCCATACCTAAGCCGCCGATCAGCTCTTCGCCTGCCGATCAGCTCTTCGCCTGCCGATCAGCTCTTCGCGCTGATTACTATACCATGCTGACGCAGCAAAAGCCCTGCTGCAAAAGCCCTGCCGCAAAGGCTTGAGAGCGTCAGCCTGGTATAGTAATCGGCGCGAAGAGCCGATCCCCCGGCGCGAAGAGCTGATCTGCTGGCGCGGGGCGTAGGGGCGGCGGATATTTGGAGGTCCGGATATTTCGGATTATCTTTGTATCTCTAATTATCGGGGCTTCGGCTCTCTTACGCTATGAAAGATCAGACTGTCTTATTCCATTCCACTATCTTCGGACCTATACATTCCAGAAGACTCGGCACTTCCCTCGGGGTCAATCTCGGACCTGACGATGGCAAGGTGTGCACTTTCGACTGCCTTTATTGCGAGGCGGGATTCAACCGTCAAGGCACCGGCTCGTCCGGACTGCCCGCTCCTGAGAAGGTGGAGCGCGATCTTGACGCCAAGCTCCGCGAGATGAAGGCCAAGGGGGAGAAGCTCGATGTCATCACCTTCTCGGGCAATGGAGAGCCTACCGTCCATCCTCAATTTCCGGAGATCGCCGACATCGTCATCCGTATGCGCGACAAGGATTTTCCGGAGGCGAAAGTCTCTGTGCTCAGCAACTCTACCCGCATCTTCACTCCGGCTGTGGCGGAGGCTCTCAAGCGTGTGGACAATAATATCCTCAAGCTGGACTCTGCGATAGAGAGCACCATGCGGCTCATAGACCGGCCTACGGAGAAATCCTTCACCGTAGAGACGGTGATCGAGGGGCTGAGGCAGTTTGAAGGCTCGGGGATAATCCAGACGATGTTTCTCCGCGGCGAGTACGAGGGGCAGACCATCGACAATACCACAGACGAGGAGGTGGAGGCGCTGATAGAAGCTTACAAGCGTATCAAGCCGCGGAGCGTAATGATCTATTCCCTTGACCGCGACACCCCCGCCGAGCATCTGATAAAGGTAGAGAAGGATGAGCTTGCCTTGATAGCCGCCAGAATAGAGCGTGCAGGCATTAAAGTAAGTTATTGATATTCGCCTCATGCATACCGACGCCTGTATCACTCCGCCACTGCTGAAGCGCGGCGACACTGTGGCTATCCTCAGCCCCGCCACTGAAATCAAGACAGAATATATCGACGGAGCTGTGAAGTGGCTTCAGTCCCGCGGCTATAATGTGAGGGTGATGCCTCATGCCCGCGGACCGCGCTGCGGCACTTTCGCCGCCTCCGATGCAGAGAGATGCTCGGACTTCCGCGATGCTCTCACAGATCCGGAAGTGCGGCTGATATTCTGCGCGCGCGGAGGATACGGATGCGTGCATCTTACGGACAGCATCACCCCGGAGATGGTGAAGGAAAATCCCAAATGGATGCTCGGATTCTCGGATGTGTCGGTGCTTCACGCTCTCTGGCACACCGCCGGGCTTCAGTCCATGCACGCCTCTATGGCAAAGCAGCTCGCACTCTTCCCGGAGGCAGATATCAGCGCCCTCCCCTTCGAGATAATGGAGGGCACGCTCGCCACTGCCGGTCATCCCTACCGGATGCCTCTCCCCGGCGGACGCACGCTGAGTGTAGCCACCGGGAGCGCATCCGATACCGAGCTGATACCTGAAGGCGACCGCATAATAGCAGCAGGCGTGCTCACAGGGGGCAATTTCGCTGTCCTTGACGGACTCGCCTCCACACCCTATGATACTCTGAGCGTCGACAATCTAAAGGGGAGCATACTCTGTCTGGAGGATATCGGCGAGAAGATATACCGCACGGAGCGGATGCTCACACGCCTGCATCTCAGCGGCGCTCTGGATGCTCCCGAGGCCATCATCATGGGGCAATTCACCGACTCGGCGCCGGACCGCAATTTTGTCAGCACCAAAGAGATGTCCGAGACCCGGGCTCGACAATGGCATCTCACGACACCATTAGTCACCGATGCTCCGTTCGGCCATATCGATGTCAACTATCCTCTGCCGCTCGGCTGCCGTGCCATCCTCTCCGAGAAGATCTGAAAAGAGGCGAGAAGATCTGACGGCTGCGAGATTATCCCTTGAGCAGTCCCTGCAGCTCATGCAGCTTCTGAAGAGCCTGAAGCGGAGTGAGATTGTCGATTGAGATATTGAGCAGAGCGTCGCGTATCTGCATCAGCAGAGGGTCGTCGAGCTGGAAGATTGACATCTGATAGCCATCGCGAGCGCCCGCAATCTTCGCCACATCCGCCTTCGCCACATTCCAGTCCTTATTGCCGCCTGTCTTCTTGTCGGCATCCGTAGGGGAAGCTCCCGCGCTCTCAAGCGTCTTGAGCACCTCGCCGGCACGCTTCACTATCGACGGCGGCATCCCCGCGAGCTTAGCCACATGTATGCCGAAGCTGTGGGCCGAACCTCCGCGTTCCAATTTGCGCACAAACACCACCTTTCCGTCAATCTCCTTGACCGCCACATTATAATTGGCTATGCGGCGGAAGGATTTCTCCATCTCGTTGAGCTCATGGTAATGAGTGGCGAAGAGCGTCTTGGGACGCATGCGGCCATTCTCGTGGATATGCTCCACGATCGCCCAGGCTATGGATATGCCGTCGTAGGTGGATGTGCCGCGTCCGAGCTCATCGAAGAGTATCAGCGAGCGCCGGCTCATATTGTTGAGTATGGCGGCAGCCTCGCTCATCTCCACCATGAATGTGGACTCGCCGCCGGAGATATTGTCGGAAGCGCCTACACGCGTGAACACCTTGTCGATCACCCCTATTTCCGCAGCTTCCGCAGGCACA
The DNA here is from genome assembly GCA_964431295.1 of uncultured Sangeribacter sp. GTDB lineage: Bacteria > Bacteroidota > Bacteroidia > Bacteroidales > Muribaculaceae > Lepagella. The sequence goes on from CAYSJG010000022.1 coordinate 11,783, forward strand.
AACGACCCCATCTGCGCCATAATGGCAATCAGGGCGGTCTGGCGCAGCAGAGCCGACTTACCGCTCATATTCGGGCCGGTCAGCATCATTATCTGCGTATTGTCGCAATCCAGCTCCACACTGTTGGCGATATACGGCTGTCCCGGCGGCAGTCTGCGCTCTATCACAGGGTGACGGCCATTGGTAATCTTCAGCTTCATGGAGTCGTTGACCACCGGGCGCACATATTTGTAATCCTCTGCCACATTGGCCAGCGAGAGATACACATCCGCCTCGGCGGCGGCACGCGCACAGCGGTTGATGGCATCGGCATGGTGCGCCACGCGCTCCAGCAGCCGACGGTACTCCTCCTCCTCTATCTGCTTGATACGGTCCTCCGCGCCGAGTATCTGCTGCTCATATTCCTTGAGCTCGCGTGTGATGTATCGCTCCGCGCCGGTAAGCGTCTGCTTGCGTATCCAGTCTGCCGGCACCTTGTCGCGATGCGTGTTGCGGACCTCGATGTAATAGCCGAACACATTATTGAATCCGATCTTCAGCGACGATATCCCCGTGGCCTCGACCTCGCGTGCCGTAATCTCCGCCAGCGCATCCTTGCCTCCCGAAGCGATACTTCTAAGACGGTCAAGCTCCTCGCTGACCCCCTCGGCGATGACATTTCCCTTGCTGGCCACCGCCGGAGAATCCTCCCGTATGGTACTGGCGATGTCATCTACCACATCGGAGCACCCCGGCATCCCGGCCCCCAGAGCGCGCAGAGGCGCGGAATCTGTAGACTCGAGGAGCCTCCTTGCAGAGGCCACGGCACGCAGAGAGTCGCGCATGGCCAGCAGTCCCCGCGGCGATATACGCATAAGGCCGGCCGCCGAGCCGAGACGCTCCAGATCCCCGACCGGGCGCAGCATCTCTCCGAGCGCGCTGCGGGTGGCCGGATCCCGGAAGAAATATTCCACAGCGTCCTGACGGGAGCTTATTACCGACGGCTCAAGCAGAGGGAAGAGTATCCAGCGGTTGAGCAGACGCGTACCCATGGGGGTGATCGTGCGGTCAAGCACCTGCAGCAGCGACATCCCCTCCGGGGAGGAGGGACGCGACAGCTCGAGATTGCGGATCGTAAATCCGTCAAGGCGCATAAACCTGTCGGCATCGATACGTCCGAGAGTAGTGATATGCGAAGTGGCGGTATGGCTTGTATAGTCAAGATAATGGAGCAGCGAGCCCGCGGCTATCACGGCGGAATCCTGTCCCGTAAGTCCGAAGCCCTTCAGCGAGTCCACGCCGAAATGCAGCAGCAGTCGCTGACTGGCCGCGTCAAAGGTGTATACCCAGTCGTCGAGCTCGTTGAAGACGGTGCGGAAGGTAAGCGTATCCTCATAGAGACGATGTGTGCCGCGCATGCGGAGCACCTCTTTTGGAGCGATGTTGGTCAGAAGCTTGTCCACATATTCCGCGCTCCCCTCGGAGCAGAGAAATTCCCCGGTCCCCAGGTCCAGGAAAGCCACTCCTATCGGCCGCCCCTTCTCCTTGGGGGTATGGGGCAGATATACGCCGGCGAGAAAATTATTCTCGCGCGAGGGGACGGTGGCGTCACCGGGATTCAGTCCCGGAGTCACCAGCTCTATAATGCCGCGCTTCACAAGTGTCTTGGTAGTCTTGGGGTCCTCCAGCTGTTCGCAGATGGCCACACGCTGGCCCGCTCTCACCAGCTTGGGCAGATATGTGTCGAGCGCGTGGTGCGGAAATCCCGCGAGCTCCGTAGCCGAGGCATATCCGTTGTTGCGTCGGGTCAGAGTAATGCCGAGTATCCCGGAGGCCGCTATGGCATCCTCGCCGAATGTCTCATAGAAATCGCCTACCCTGAAGAGCAGTATTGCGTCAGGATGCTTCTTCTTCATCTCCGCATACTGCTTCATCAGCGGAGTGTCTGCGTTTTTCTTCATACTGGAAGGAGTGTAAGAAACCATTTGGCCAGATATACATATATCAGCAGCCCTACGACATCATTGGTGATCTGAATAAAAGGTCCGGTGGCGAGCGCCGGATTGATATGCATCTTTTCGAGAGTAAGCGGCACAAGACAACCGAAGACCGTGGCAAAAATGACAAGACAGAATAGCGAGGCCGACACAGCGGCCGCCACAGCGTAATTATTGGGCTGAGTGAGGAGCACATATCCCAGACATACAGCTGATATCACCACGGCATTAAGCAGCGACACCACAAATTCCCGACCTATCTGCGCCCAGGCATTCTTCAGCTCCAGACGTCCGTTGGCCAGACCCTGTACCACTATTGCGGAGCTCTGCACGCCGACATTGCCGCCGGTGCCGCCGATAAGGGGGATATAGATGGCAAGGACAGCCACGGTGGCTATCTGCGCCTCGAATCCGCCGAGAATTATGGAATTGACCACTCCACCGATAATGCCGATAAGCAGCCACGGCAACCTTGCCTTGGTCTGCGACCACACGGAGTCCGCGGCGTCCACATCGGAGGAGATACCCGATGCCAGCTGATAGTCACGCTCTGACTGCTCGCGCACCTGATCCATGACGTCATCGACAGTGATCTGTCCTACCAGACGTCCAATGCTGTCCACCACCGGCATGGCCACAAGGTCATACTTCTCGAAGTCGATGGCCACATCCTCGATTGAGGTATCTGTGCGCACGCTCACAGGCTCTCTCTCCATCACATGCTTGATGCGCGACACAG
>CAYSJG010000023.1:0-2999 GCA_964431295.1 uncultured Sangeribacter sp.
GCCATATCATGTGGGCGCCGGGACAGAGAATCATCTGTGCGGCAGCGGAGCCACAGCGGCGCATAGCTACAGCATGATCCCTTTTCACAGCGGTCATACCCCATTTGGTCTGCTTGTAGGCAAGACGCTCCTCATCGTGAGATTCGAGATAGGATACGGTGGAACCGAATGTGCGGCTGTCCTTAGTGGCGCTGAAACGGTTGAGAGCGGCGCCGCTCTGATAGCCCATTGCATATTGACATCCGGCGTTGTTGACATTTGCCCAGTTGAGCATCCCTGTCTCGGCCATCTCGTTCTCTTCCTGCGCGCCGGCAAGGTTCTCGTTGATGAAGTAGGCACCTTCGCTCACTTCGTCCATGGCCTTCTGGATGGCGCGCATATTGGCCACACGCGACGCATTGTACGCATTTGTACCGGAGTCACCGCTGTTGGCATACGAGTCATTGTCGCCGAGACCCTTCACGAGGTCGAAGCGATAGCCGTCCACATGATACTCCTCGATCCAGTATTTCACCACATCCTTCCACTGCTGGCGCACGAGCTCATAGCCCTGATTCCAGTCGTTGAGCACACTGTAGGCATGCGGTGCGTCCTGATTGTAGAAGGGGTTGTCGCTGATATTGTACATCTGATACCAGGGATGGAGTCCGTCAGACTGATTGAACACCATGTCGAGCACGACTGCTATACCGTTCTCGTGGCATACGTTGATGAAATTCTTGTAATCATCAGGTGTGCCGTAAGCCTTGTCGGGGGCGAAATAGAAGTTGGGATTGTAGCCCCAGGATATATTGCCGTTGAATTCGTTGATGGGCAGAAGCTCGATGACATTGACACCGAGATGCTTCAGATAGTCGATTTTCTCAAGAGCCTGATTGATGGTACCGTTACCGCGGCTCTGGCCCTCTGTGCCGGTAAAGTCGCGGAGCAGAAGCTCGTATATCACGAGGTCGTTCTTGTCGGGACGTACAAAGTTCTGGTCTGTCCATTCGAAGTCATTGATATTCTCCTGATATACACCGAGCATTACCTTGCGCACCTTGTCGGTGGGATAAGCGGGAAGATTGGGAAATACCTTGTCGCTGATATACTTGTCGTTGTATGGATCGAGCACGAGCTTTGCATAGGGGTCGCCCACGCGGGAATTGCCGTCCACAAGGAAGTAATAAGGATACATCGAAGTCTCGTCAAGACCTTCCACTGTCTTCCAGAAATAGCGGAAACCATTGTAGTCCTGATAGTTCATGGTATTCTCAAGATCCTCGCTGTAGTCATTCCAGCTGCCGGCCAGCAATACTGTAGTCTTACCCGGGGCTGCGATACAGAATGTAACTTTGCCGTCGGCGCTTCTTACAGCGCCCATCTTGGGCACACCGCCGGGATAGTCCGCCTGGGGCGACGGAGTGACATAATAGAGCTTCAGGCTTGTGCTCTTTACCTCCTCGCCATTTTTGGCGTTACCGTATACGGTATAATTGCCGGGCTCGGTAAATGTGTACTCTGTCTCGAGCAAAGTGGCGTTCTCTTTCGATGCGATTGTCGTGCCGTTGATGGAGATGGAGAGGTCGGCGGCCTCAGTAGATCCGAATGAGAATTTCACCTTGGCTTTGTCGGGAGTGATGATGTTGCCGTCAAGGCTTGTCTCGAGGGCTATCTGCAGACCGCTCGCCGCTACATCTATGAATATGTCGCCGCCGTCAGAGGTCTTCGCCTCTTTCTTGCTGTCGGCTGAACGGAACACAAAAGCGAGTTTCTCCACTACCTCTGTGGGAGACTTGATGCCATAATATGTGCGTATGTCGCCTATATATAGTTTGTAGAGATTCTCGGACACATAGGTAAGGAGATATTTCTCCTCATTTTTACCCCATGTAGGAGCATACTTCCAGTCCGAGTCAGTCTTGGAGAGGGAGGTCAGCACGCCGGTATGAGCGTATACCAGCTCTGAAGGAGCCAGATTTGCCAAAGCCTTGTTGCCCTGATCCGCATGGAAATAGATCGTCACATCCTGGCTGGACTCCTGAAGAGGCACCGGCGAATATGTCACCTGAGCCTGCGAAGCCAACGCCGTAGCGACGATGAGTCCCATGCTGAGTAAGAGTTTTTTTTGCATAAGAATTTTTAGTTAAATTTATATTTGTTTATTTCATTATTTTGCTCACTGTGTACCGTCCGTCGGCGCTGAAGGCCGCGACAATATATATCTCGGCCTCTCGGTCACGCAGCGACAATGGTGAGGCCGGATTGTAATATCCTTCAAGCAGTCGTCCGGCACCGTCATATAGCCGCAGTTCGCACACCGGCGCACCGCTGATTACAATCTCCTCACCCACACGCTCTATCCTCACGTCGTCAAAGTCATAATCCTCTGTCGGGCGGATGCCGCTGTGCGGGAGCGTCCCCTCGGTAAGCCCCTGCAGATAAAGCGACGGGCGGAAATCGCCGTCCTGACCACTGAACTCTGCATCCGGCACGCTGATCAGCACCTTATGCTCGCCCGCGGGAAGGACGCCCAGAGGTATCTGCCGCACAGGCACCGGCTGACCGGGACACCAGTTGTTCCACTCCTCCCAGTAGGAGTCCGGCTGGGGGGTGCTGTTGTAGATATAATTCCCCTGAGTATTATAGGAGCGATACGGTTCGCAACTCACACCGCCGGGCATATAAGTGAGCAGAAGCTCGCCGTCTACATATACATTATGCAGTCTGCGCACATACTCCTCGCCATTCTCATTGGCACCATGATTCGTAAGAATCAGATTGATGTTGGCATCTGAAAGGTCCTCAGGCGTAGTGAAGGTAAATGTCCGCTCGGTCTTACCCACTTCATCGCACGCTGCGGGATTATAATTGTTGAAATTCACGTTCCCCTTTATCTCCGACAAAGTAGTATATATAGGGACGATAAGATGATGCCCGTCGGAGGATGCCACTGTACCGTCGGCGTCATCATAATAATCTATCGCAACACTGAGACCGAACACATCATTGCGCCCCTC
>CAYSJG010000023.1:3009-14471 GCA_964431295.1 uncultured Sangeribacter sp.
CTCGCATCCCTTCACCTGCTCATTTGCGGCGTACGGCACTCCGAAGAGATACGCCTCAAGCCACAGATCATATTTTTCAAGCAGTTTTGAGTCGCGAAGGATATACGCCAGCTGGGGCAATTTCCATTCATATGACACTACATCCGGCTTCCTGTTTTTATTCATGAAGGGGGTGATGAAGCGGGCAAGCTCCACCCTCGACACTTCCTCCTCCGAGTATTCTTCAGCACCCTTGGGCACAAAAGCCAGGCGTATGTCGCCCATGCGGTCATAGTTGTCGCACTTCGCCTGAAGACCGACCTTTAAAGTCATACTTGTACCGGCTGCGACAAAATCCTCGGGATTTATCTTTACGGAATACAACGAGTTGGACAGACGCAGGATACCGTCCTCCTTCTCACCGTCTATGATTGTCTCTACCTGATATCCATCGTAATAGACAGCCTGATTCATCAGCAAGACGCGATGACGAGCCGCATTTATATTGCTGACCGACAAAGACATCAGCGCAACTCCAATAAATAGAAAGCCGCTATTCAAGTATCTCAGATATCGATTTTTTAAGGCATATTGTTTCATCATATGCAAATTTATCAAAAAAATACCATATACAGCCGACATTCCCGGCGACATAATCATAAACATATTGAAAAATACTGAAATAGGCACAAAAAAAATTGATTGTCGTCCCGACAACCAATCCTTCTGTTAACCTTAAAATCTAATACCATGAAAAACTCACTGCAAATATAACAACAATTTGCTGCATAATATTCCGCATATAGCAAAAATTTGCCAATAATTAACAAATTTTAACTTATAATGTAAATTTTTTATCCGCATTACTCGCAGCCGAGCATACCGGGATGATTCTTCTCAAACTGCGCAAGCATCCTTGTAGTGGCCTCATCAAAGGCCTTTGCATCGGGAGTGCCTGCCACTATATGACGGTGTTCAAGACGCATCGTAAGGCGCTCGCCTGCCTTAAGGAGTTCTCTCCCCTCTCCTGTGACCCAGACTTCTTTAAATTTGTTCCAGATATATTCCACTGCCATGTCCGACGGATGCACCAGATCATCTGCATAAAAGCGATAATCCCGCAAATCATCCATCACTATCTCATAAGCCGGAAAATAACGGCAGCAATCGAACTTTGCACATATCTCCTCTATTGCGATGAGCAGATTGGCTTTAGAGAGAGTGTTGACATGGAGCCCATCCTTCACATGGCGCACCGGACTGACGGTCATCACTATCTGCAGATCCGGATTAATAGCGAGCAGAGAAGGCACCATATCAGTATAGATGCCGGATATCTCACTGTGAGTCAGCATGACTCTGTCAAAATTCGAGGCGGCCACCTTATGACAATTCGCAACAACGCTTCTCTCCTCATTCTTGAGCCTGTATATGATCGCTGTGCCGAAAGTGAGCACAAGAAGACGGGATTGCTGCAAATATCTGCATATCACATCTATTGCATTACGGCATTTGGTCACACATTCATCCGCCGTGACGGCCGCACATGAAGAGTCGAAAAGCCATGATGCGAAATAGCCGCCTCTTTGCAGTATCGAGGACTCAAGCTCGCTGTCAATCGCCTCGGGATGCGATATCCTCAGCAGGGCGAGCCGCAATTGAGCGGCTATCGATGCGGGGTTGAAAAGTGTGCCTCCGGGATTATACGCGGCGTTCCAGCGGCATCTGCGCATACGCCGCCCTATATTGGCGGAGAAGCAGCTCCCTATAAGCAATGCCGGCAGCTCCGGATCTATCTGTCGCGGAGCCGCCGGTATATCTATTTCCGTACGGAATTTCATACTGGCTATTTCGCCGAGCGGTGACGGATCCCCGTGGCCTGCTCAATACCGTGCGCTATCTCATGGAATATTTCATCCACCATACCGCTGCCGTTGATCGGGATATATTTATTCTCACGCTTGTAATAATCCTGCAGCGGCATAGTCTGGTTATGATATACCTGCAGACGATTCTTGATAGTCTCAGGATTATCATCTGCTCTGCCGGTCTCCTTGCCACGTTTTACCATACGCTCCACAAGCTCCTCCTCGGGCACCTCCAGACCGATTACGGCGTGCAGTTCGGTACCACGTTTTTCAAGAAGTGCCTTCAGAGCCTCAGCCTGAGGGATGGTGCGCGGAAAACCGTCGAACACCACACCTTTCTTACCCTCACCGATATTGTCGAGCACATCGTCAAGGATCTCTATCATCAGCTCGTCAGGTATAAGATTACCCTTGGATATGTATTTGTCGGCTGTCTTGCCCAGCTCCGTACCACGGGCTATATGGTCACGGAGCACTTCTCCGGTTGAGATGTGGTACAGACCGTATTGGTCGATCAATTTGGCGCTTTGAGTGCCCTTGCCGGAGCCGGGAGCTCCGAAAAGAACTAAATTAAGCATTTCGATTTATTTGCTGTTATATGACTTTATTGAATTTCTTACCCCTTCGCCGAAATTGTGATAATGAAGGTGTCAGTCTTCCTCAATCACATAGATGTCCGGAAGATTGCGCACCTTGCCGTCCAGATCAAGACCGTACCCGATGATAAATTTCGCCGGTATCTCGAAGGCGGCATAATCGGGTCTGAAACCTGTCTTGGAGGATTCCGGCTTGTGAAGCAGGGTTGCAAAGCGTATCGACTTCGGATTCTTCTTCTTCACATCCTCTATCATGGTCTGCGCTGTAAGACCCGTATCCACAATATCTTCGATTATCACCACATCCTTACCCTCAAGATCCTCGGTAAGACCGGTGAGCTGGCGCACATGGCCGGTCGAAGCGGTCCCCTCATAGGAGGCATAACGCACAAACGCCACACGGCAGTCATTGATTCCTACCTCGCGTATCAAGTCGGCGGCAAAGATAAAAGCGCCATTGAGCACACAGAGGTACACCGGACTGCAGCCTTCAAGATCCCGCCTCAGCTCGGCGCCTACACGCTTCACCTGCTTCTGAATCTCATCTCGCTTTAGATACGGCACAAAGGTCAGGCCATCTACTTTCACTTTATTTTCCATTGCAGTACATACGGCAGGACTATCAGCTGCCTTCTACTGCAAAATTAGTCATTTTTTTCGACTCCGGACATATTCTGTCAGAAATAATCGTAGGTGGTCGAGGTGACCTGAAATTCTGTACGTCGGTTGATCTGGTCCGCCGCCTCCTGATCTTCGGGTGAAAGGGTGTCTATATATTCTTCTGTCAGCACCGTACCCACCTCAAACTGAGGATATTCCTTATTGATACGCTTGGTCACTGTCTTGGGACTCTTTTCGCCATATCCCTTGAATGTGAGACGGTCTGCGGATATGCCGGCGGCTATCAGATAATCCACCACGCTCTTGGCACGACGGTCGGACAATGCCTCGTTGTATTCATCACTCCCCTTACGGTCAGTATGGGAGCCCATCTCTATCGTAACATTGGGATTGTCGCGCAACATCGCCGCCATCTCGTCGAGAGCCTCCTTGGACTCGTCGCGCAGCGTGGCCTTGTCGAAGTCATAAAATATATTCTCCACTACTTGGGGCTTATAGACCGCAGCCAGGATGAAGTCCACCCCATAGTCGGCATCTTCCTCCTCCATGTCGCTCTCAAACTCCTGCTTCACATTAAGATAACCCGGTGCTCCGGCAAGCATCACATACTTCACTCCGCGATTGAGGTTAAACTTAAAGCTGCCGTCGTCGCGAGCCACCTCTTTCTGATTCGACCCGTCATCGCCTACTATTCTTATAATGGCATTAGCCACAGGCTCATCATCCTTGTCGGTCACCCAGCCGGAGATGGTCACCTTTATCTCCGGCAGTTCGAAGGAGAAGATATGGTCATATCCGCGGCCATCGCCACGATTGGACGAGAAGAATCCGGTCTCGCCCGGACCGAAGGTGATGCCGAAGTCATCTCCCTGCGAATTCATCGGCAGACCCATATTCTCCACACTCCAGCGGTCGCCGGTGCTGTTGAGACGCGCGCTGAAGAGATCAAGGCCGCCATAACCCGGATGACCGTCCGAAGAGAAATAGAGCAACGAGTCTGTGCGCACGTAAGGAAACATCTCATCTCCCGATGTATTTATCTGAGGGCCGAGATTTTCCAATGTCCCCTTGCGGTCGTCGATACCGATGCGCCAGATATCCTTGCCACCGTAGCCTCCGGCCATATCGGAAGCGAAATAGAGATATTTGCCGTCGGGCGACACCGCGGGATGACCCACCGCCGACACCGTATCGCTGAGTATCTCGAATTTCTGGGGCTGACTCCAGTTGGCATCCGAACGCCGGGAGGTATATATCTCCACACTCGTATTGGACACCGGCGAGCGACGCGCCATCGTCAGATACATCGTCTGGCCGTCAGGGCTGAAGGAGACTATCCCCTCGTCCATATCGGAATTAAGTTCACCCTCCACAGGCTCCGGACGCTGCCACTCACCCTTTTCATTCTTCTTCGCAAACCATATATCACCCTTCTTCATGCCGGTGATTTCCGAACGGGTCTCCCCTTTCACCTTCTCATTGGTAGTGGTGAAATACAGCTGGTCATAATTCTTGTCAAGATACATGGGAGAGAAGTCGGCACGACGGGAGTTGAAGAGTTTTGCATTGCGTACCACATAGCGTGTACGCTTTTTGCCCTTGGCATTTTTCCCCATTATAGCACCTTTCAAGCCCTCCTTGGCAAGATTGTCATCAGGCTGCCACTCAAGAAATGTACGGTAGGCCTGCTCGGCCTGCGCATACTTGCCGTCAGCCTGCAGCGAACGGCCAAGCCAATAATAGGCCATCGAGTCAGGATATTCATAGCGGATAGCATTCTGATAAGCTGCCGCCGCACGCGCCGACTGATTAAGTCGCCGGTAGCAGGTAGCCAGCTTATACGCCACCTCACCGCGCAACGGACGATCCTCACGCTTGGTCAGGCGATTGTATACCTTGCGGTAAGTCTTGGAGGCGTCAAAATATTCCCCGCGATCCATCTGGGCGTCCGCATCGCTGAGCTTCGCCGACTTGCACGACGGCAACACCGACAACGCCGCTATCAGTGTCAACGCCGCCACATCGAGAGATACCCTACTTCTTAATTTATCAATAATTTTTATAATAATTCTTGTCGACATAATATCCGAAATCATATTCCGCTTATATTTTAACGATGATACCTCCTGCAAATTGCCCGATATTTCCGATAATCGGGATTTGTATACACCTCTTGCGTATATGATACATATTTATTAAATTAGCATTTATAAGAGATCAACACTTAAAACTTCACATAATTATGCATTTAAGACTATTATCTCTGGCACTCGCGGCCGCCGCACTCCCGTGTATGGCCGAAATGAGATATGCCGGAGGCGACATCTCGATGCTGCCGACTTACGAGGAGGCAGGAGCTAAATACCGCACGCATGAAGGGAAACCTATCGCCGATGTGCTATCATTCTTCCACGATGAAGGGATGAACGCCATGCGCGTCAGGGTGTTTGTCAATCCGGATAACTACACCGGCTCGGACAAGGATCCCAACGCCTGTCAGACCATCGAGAGCGTATTGCCGCTATGCAAACGTATCAAGCAGGACGGATTCGCGCTGATGATCGACTTTCACTACTCCGACACATGGGCTGACCCGGCAAAGCAATGGACACCCAAGGACTGGAGCGACCTCAACGATGAGGAACTCGTCAAGAAAATATATGACTACACTCGCGAAAGCCTCGTGACACTCAAAGATGCCGGCATAGTGCCTGACTTCATACAGACCGGCAACGAAATCAGCTACGGAATGCTCTGGGGACCTTACGGCTCTTCCACGAGCAGTCTCAAGAAGGTCAACTGGGACAACAAGGATGACTGGAAGCGATTCACCGACCTGCTGAAAAGCGCCGGCAAAGCGTGCCGCGAAGTTTGCCCGGAGGCCGAAATCGTACTCCATACGGAGAGAGTCACCAATACCTCCAAGCTCTGCACCTTCTACGACAAGATGAAGGAATACGATGTGGACTACGATATTATCGGACTCAGCTACTACCCCTACTTCCACGGACCGCTCAGCAAACTCGAATATGCGCTCAATATCTGCGAAAACTATTACGCTGACAAAAAGATACAGATCGTAGAGACCGGATACCCATACAAATGGGAAGTGCCCGGCACTAATCAGCCTGTAGACTATCCTTACTCTGACGAGGGGCAGAATCAGTTTGCCAAGGCGCTTGTGGATCTGCTGCTGAAGCACAAGAATGTAGACGGCCTGTATTGGTGGTGGATGGAATACAACGCTTACGGCACCTCGCTCTCGGGATGGTACAACGCACCTCTTTTCGACAGCAACACCGGCAAAGCCTGCTCTGCGATAAAGACTATCGTCTCCTTCGCAGACAATAACAACGCCGTCGAGGGGATAGAAGCCGACGGCAATGGCGGCAAATCTCCCGAATGGTATAATATACAGGGTCAGAAGACTGATACCCCGTCGGAGCCCGGAGTATACATCGACGCCGCCAGCGGCAGCAAGATTATCGTAAGATAGCCAGTCGGAAAGACATTGATTTCCACAACCCTTCCTGAAATAATCCTTCCAGAAATAGAAATGAGGGCATGTCCGGTTGAAGACATGCCCTCATTTTTTATTTCTATTTTATTTAAATTTTTATCTAAAGCGCTGTTCAGTCAAGTGTGGCCTTGATTGTCTTGAAGATGGAGTAGCCGGCCTTCTCGTCATATTTGAGCCAGGCTGCATCGTATACCTCCACCTCGGCTTCATATTTCTCGACGGCTGCCTCATACTCTGCCATGGCTTTCTCATAAGCGCCCCACTCTTCTTCAGTGGCTTCCTCACCGGGCTGCGCGGGCTCGGTAGGCATCAACGGCTCTTCGACTTCGGGTCTTGCGACTTTGTAGCTGCCCTCTGTACCTTTCTTGACGCGCAGCACACCGTTGTCCGCAAGATATTTGGAGAATGTGTCGGCATAAGCCACGGGAGCCTCTGACGAAAGTACGTTAAGTACGAGGAGATTATCACAGAAGGTAAACGCCTCTTTACCGATGGCTGTCACACTCGCGGGCAGGGTCACCGCTGTAAGGGAGGCACAGTGAGTGAAAGCTGCATCGCCTACTGTCTCTGTACCTTCAGCTACGGCAATCTCGCCGGCCATTTTACGCGGTACAGTCACCAGAGTCTTCATATCCTCTGTATAGACAGCGCCATTGATGCTTACATAACCCGGATAGGATGCTTCGAGCTCTATCTTGGAGAGGCCCTTGGCGTTTTGAGTCAGTTTGCGCATCTGCACGTCATCCATCGTATAGATCGTGGAATTGTACATGAAGTTGCTGCAGCTGACGGGCAGGGTGAGCGATGTGATATTCTCAGCGATGCCGTCCGCATAAGGATCGATGCCTATTACTGTCCACTCAGCGGTCTGGGTATCGCTTATCTGGCCGGTTACGGTATAAGGCACCACCGCCTCTTTGGAGGTGCCGATGATTTTCTTTACTATTGCTATACGGTCATTACCGGAAGTCATCATTTCGTAGCCGATCTTTTGGCCGTTCTGATATGTAAACACATACAGGCTGCCATCTCTCTCATATTTATTCGAAGTCTGGGCGGGAGCGTGATAATCGACATTATCTGCCACAGGCTGTTGTACCTTGACCGGAGCCTCAGGTATTACGATGGGCTCGTCATCCGAGCATCCGACAAACAGCAGCATCGCTGCAACGGGGAGAAATAATAGTTTCTTCATATCGTATAGTGTAGGTTATTATGTTTTTTTGCAAATTTAACCATTTTTTTCATACGGCACTGATATTCCTCATATTTTTTACGATTATATTCAAAATATCGGCCGTAGTCCGTCACCCGATTTTAAGCTACGCGCTCTTAATATCTTTTGTGATATCTTTTGTGGGATGGGGTCTTATTCCTCCGGGGGGATATATGTCCTCTCACGCATCTCCATATATTCCTCCCAATCGGGATCCTCACATGCCTCTATTACCAACGGCATGAGGGGCAAATCCTCGAGTGCGCGGTTAAACACCTTCTGGAATATGAAGAGGCTGCATGTGTAGAACACCCAGTCGCGACGTCCGTCGCCGGTATATATGCCGGTCATCACGACTGCCTCATCCTTGGACAATACAGCTTCAAAGGCGTCTGTGGCGCGCTCCATAAGCTCGGACTCATCCTCTTCCGGCATACCGTCGCGCAACGGATGATAGTCCCAGTATACATTCACGCGATATTTATACTTGCCGGACAGGCGATATTTATCCACACAATCGCGACCGGTCACAATTATGGTCCGGCCATCCTCCGACTCCGTCGGATAGGACCAATATACTATCTCTTTGCCCATGACCTAAAAAAATTCAAGTTGCGTACGCAAAACTCAAGGTTATCACTTGTCGGAGACCGCCGCTTTCGGGGTATGGATTGTCACGAGCGTGGCGCCGAAACCGAATTCGCGAAATGAGGCATCCTGCAGCTCTGCGGAGGGGTATTCCTTGCGCAGCAGATTCATTACAGCCTTTCGGAGCACACCCTCCCCCTTGCCGTGGATAAACACTATCTTCTGACCTATGCGACGGCTGTGCTCCTGCATGGTGCGACGCACTGTATCCAGCTGCATATTGAGCATATCGCTGTTGGACATCCCGGCAAGTGTGTCGGTAAGCGCGTCCATGTGCAGGTCCACACGTATGAGTGGCAGAAGCTTATGGGGGTTGTCAGCCGGATTTTGCTTGCGGGTATTTCCTTTGCCGCCGGATACTCTCTCCTCCTTACCCGCATACATCCCCTTAAGTGCCTCCAGCGAGCCGGCATACGCCTTCTCTGCCTCGGCCACGCTCAACTCTGCCTGTTTTGAGGCGCTGCCGGCGGGACGCCCTTCTGACAGCAGAGGATATTCCAGCACCGGATTATCGAAATATCGGCCGGGACGGAAGCAATGCAGCTTATGAAACTTAGTCAGATCCAGACGGCGCGCGATATTTACGGTAGGACGCAATTCAAAAGGTTTGCCCTTCTTGAAAGCGACTGCCTGCAGGCACACTGATTCTATGCTGCCCAGCGTGGTGTGATCAAATGATGCGAGATCTATCAGCTCGTTGGCCTCTACCTCCCCTTTGTATATGAGACTCCATTCATGCGAGTCATACGCTTTGCCTGCGAATATGAAGGTGAGGGCATAATTGGAGTCGTTGACCAGGACTGCGTTGAAAGATGATTGCGAGAGTTTCTTGAGATCCGACGGCTCGAAAGCCAGCGAGAGTGTAATCTCATCACCGTAATCGGTCTCCGGCGCGGGAGCTAACTGCACGGGCGCGGGAGCTGCTTTCCCGCCGGCCTTCGGCGACTTGGCGGCACTCACTGCTTCAGACTGTTGCTTGCCGGCATTGTAGGCTCCTTGGTCAAACATCAGATTGGCACCCTTCACCTCGGGCTGATGACCCGCCGGGAGCACTACCACGACCTCCTTGAGAAGGACCGGTGTCTCGAAACCATCCTCCTCCACGTATGCTATCTTACCGTCTATCCTTGTTATCACACCGCCACCCGTAGCATTTAGGTAGCGGACAGTATCGCCGACTTTTGCCATAGTATTCTTTATTCCGGTTTTGAAATCCCGCTGATTCTCTCCTCAAACTCCTTGTCTGTCTGCTCCTCGCGCGCTTCGTAAGCGTCCACGATGCGCTGCACGAGCGGATGCCTCACGATATCCTTCTTCTGATACTCGATGATACCGATCCCCTTGACGCCTCTAAGTATCTTGAGAGCCTGCATGAGGCCGCTCTGTGTGGTGCGTGGCAGGTCGATCTGCGTCGCATCTCCCGTCACTATCATCTTGGCGTTGACGCCGAGACGGGTCAGAAACATCTTCATCTGATGCTTGGTGGTGTTCTGCGCCTCATCGAGGATTATCACGGCGTCATTAAGGGTACGGCCGCGCATGAAGGCGAGTGGAGCTATCTGGATAGTGTCCGACTCCATGTATTCCTTGAGCTTAAGCGCCGGTATCATATCCTCGAGCGCGTCATACAGCGGACGCAGATAAGGATCTATCTTATCCTTCATGTCACCGGGGAGGAAACCGAGTTTTTCCCCTGCCTCCACAGCGGGACGCGACAGAATGATGCGCTTGCAGGCTCTGTTTTTCAAGGCGGCTACTGCCAGGGCGATGGCGATATAAGTCTTGCCGGTACCTGCGGGGCCGAGCGCGAAGGTAAGATCATTTTCGGCAAAGGACCTCACCATTTTGACCTGATTTGCGTTGCGCGGAGATATCGGACGACCGGACTGACCGAAAATGATCACACCCTCGGCATCAACCTGCTTCGGAGGCTCACCTTTCACGATATCGATGATTACCTCATCGGTCAGCTTGTTGTATTTCACGGCATAAGCCTCTATCTCCTTGATTTTGCTCTCGAACTCCGCTGTCTCGGAGTCCTCCCCCATTACCTTTATCACACTGCCGCGGGCAGCCATACGCAGTTTGGGGAAAAGATTGCGTATCAGGTTTATATTGCAATTATTCACGCCGTAAAACACCTGAGGATCTACGGCATCCACTATCACTGTCCTCTCTATCATTAAAGACGTAATCTCAAATATCTGTTAGATTATCAGCCGACGCTCCCCTCCAGGGTGATCTGCAGGAGTTTGCGCGCCTCTACGGCGAATTCCATCGGCAGTTTATTCATCACATCACGCGCATAGCCGCTCACTATCAGCCCTATTGCCTCCTCGGTGTCTATGCCGCGCTGGCGACAATAGAAGAGCTGCTCTTCGTTGACCTTCGATGTTGTGGCCTCATGCTCAACGGTCGAACTGCTGTTGCGCACATCTATATAAGGGAATGTGTGGGCACCGCATTTGCTCCCCATCAGCAGAGAATCACACTGCGTGAAGTTGCGGCAGCCCGAAGCCTCCTTGGCGATACGCACAAGACCGCGATAGGCATTCTGCGACTGACCGGCGCTTATCCCTTTGCTCACTATCGTCGACTTGGTGTTGCGTCCGAGATGGATCATCTTTGTGCCCGTGTCGGCCTGCTGATGATTGTTGGTTACCGCCACACTGTAAAACTCACCCTGAGATTCATTCCCCTTGAGTATGCAGGAGGGATACTTCCAGGTGATCGCCGAGCCGGTCTCTACCTGTGTCCACGAAATCTTGGAACGGTCTCCACGGCAAAGGGCGCGCTTGGTCACAAAGTTATAGATACCTCCGCGGCCGTCTTTGTCACCTGCATACCAGTTTTGAACGGTGGAATATTTCACCTCGGCCCTCTCCTCCACTATTATCTCCACTATTGCGGCATGGAGTTGATTCTCATCGCGCATCGGAGCTGTACATCCTTCAAGATAGGATACGTAGGCATCGTCGTCGGCCACTATCAGCGTACGCTCGAATTGACCTGTA